>CAJTTQ010000019.1:3013-36008 GCA_910579145.1 uncultured Eubacterium sp. | reverse complement strand
GCAGCCGGCCCTTTTCCATGAAAGGACGAAAAACAAATTTCTCCGAAATCTGCTGTGAATGCTGTTGCTGCGAAACCTGCTTTCTCCGTCGGTTGCTGACGGTCGCCCGCAACGTCTGCTCATTTAGGTTCTGTTCTAACAACTTCCTTAACTTTTCCATGTGATAACCTTCTCCGTTGTCCGATAAAATAATGCGGGGGCAAAAAGATCCCTGCCCCCCGGTGAATGCTTACCTGTCAGTATGTCATTTGGCTATATTCTGTGCCTGCTTCTCCTGATTGAAAAGCTGCGCTGTGTACGCATGGATCTCACTGTATTTACTGGTGCTGTAGTAATATCCTGGTATTGAGTTCACGATAGCATACTTCTCTTCCCCATTTGCCGCGTAGAATTTTACCGCATAACTCCAACCCACCTTGTGTCCCTTTTGCGCCAGTTTATAATCAAACGTGTAATCGGCCGCGCCGATCATCGCGCAGAAGTTCCGCACCGCATCCGGATCATGGATCGTGACAGAACTGCCGTCGCCTCCATCGCGGATCTCGAGATAGGTCACTTGGGACAAGTCCGCTTTGGGTTTATTGCTCACCACTTTTAACGTCAGCTTGTATGTTGCTTTTTTCGCCTTTCCCGTCAGCTTATATGTCCCCGGCTTTTTCGCGGTAACGCTGGCTCCCTTTACTTTCAGGTTCTTATCGCTCGAGGTCCACTTGACCTTTTTATTTTTGATCAAGTTAGACAACCGGTAATACACACTGCCCTGATCGGTCCAATAACTGCCTTTCAAATCCTTTGCGATTTGGGAGATCTTATACTTCACGCCGTCGGCCAGGATCACCCCGCTGCATTTGTATGTCATTTTCTTTTTTGCCGTGCTCTTCTTTGCGCTCGTGAGTGTACCGTTTAGCATGGAACAGGCGATTCCCAGTACAAGAAGGATAGAGACTGCTCTTTTTCTATTTCTTTTTTTCATCGTAATCATCCTTTCTTGAACCATAGTACTCGTTTAACTATGGTCTTCAAATACTCTTTTGCGCTTCCAACTGTTCTTACTTGTGATTTCTTCGCTCCTGTCCAGTCTAATCCTGATCTTCGTGACAAAATTTATCTTCTCCTTTGATAATACACCATTTTCGTCCTTATCGCAACAGCGAATTCCCTCACGGAACCAGAGATCCTGAAAATTTTTCGCGTCGATCAGAACGCTTCCCTCCCGGTTCACAGCTGCCTGCGCGTCTAACTAGCAAAAAGGAAAAGCACTCAATTTTCCCCAAAATAGTTCATATAAACATCTTCCAGATTTTCCCCCTGAACGGCTGCTACTAGTTTTTTCGGTTCATCGTCTGCCACCAATTCCCCGTCTTTCAGAATCAGGATACGGTCCGCGATCGTCTCCACATCACTGACTACATGTGTGGCCAGCAGGATGATCTTATCTTCCGAAAGCTGCCTGATATAATTCCGCAGATTGATACGTTCTTTCGGATCCAGTCCCGCCGTCGGTTCGTCCAGTATGAGGATTTTCGGATCACCGAGTAGTGCCTGGGCGAGCAGCACCCTCTGCCGCATTCCGCCCGAAAACCCGCCGATTTTCAAGTCTGCCGCATCAGCAAGGTTCACGGTATGCAGCAGATGTTCGATCTGCTTTTTCGCCTCCCGCCTCCGAATGCCTTTTAATTCCGCCATGTAGTACAAAAACATCCGGGCCGAAAAATTTTCGTAAAATCCCTGCTGCTGCGGCATATAACCGACCAGCGCTCGGAATGCCGCCCCCATTTCGAGAATTTCCGTTCCATTGTAAAGGATATTTCCGCTGGTACGCTTTAAATTATCTGTGATCAGGTTCATAAGTGTGCTCTTTCCGGCGCCGTTCGCACCGAGCATTCCATAGATTCCTTCCTCAAATGTATAATAAAATCCCCGCAGTGCTTTCTTTTTTCCGTAGTCTTTGGATAAATTCTGGATTTCAAGCATAGGCTCCATCTCCTTATTATGAAAATTCACTGTGCGTTTTATAAGATAAACGATCCATGCGGCATGATCGTCCAAAATACTGTTCCCGTCTTTTCCCAGTTCTTCGTCAGATCTTTTTCCAAGTCTTTCATCACACCGTGCTGCCGCTACTCACAAATCCGAACCAATACCTTACAATAATCGCGATCACATATATAATAGCCGCTGTCTGTGACGATATGATCGGACGACAGACAGATCTTCTCCACATCCCCATTTTTACTATACAGTTCTATGATAAGGCCGCCATCCCTGCTGATCGGAGGTGTTTTATCCAAACGCATCGACCGCAATACATTAACGATCTTGTCCATATCTTCCTGTTTTGTAAAAGTATTTTCCTGTCCACCCGTATCCACACTGATCCTGCTGAGTTCAGACGAATCTAACGTTTCAAAAATGTCCGCGGTTTTTCCCGTTTTCCAGACAACAAAGAGGCCTAGAACCACTGCGCCGCACACGATACTGATCACGATCTTTTCTTTCATAAATACCGCTCCTTTCCCCTCAAAAAGATTGTCTGCGCGCGGTACCGAACCGCCTCCAGGCACATACTACACCAAAAACTGACAAAACACCGACCACTAAAATCACCAACCATGTTTTTGCGATGCGCCCGGTCCCAAAAACCATATATCCTGACACCTCTGATAAAAGACCTGGTATCAAAACGGGCAGCGAATACATGTACGCCTTTTCTACCCGTGAAGAAAGGACAGACACGAACAGGCAGAGAATGGCGCAAGCTAAAAACACGGCCGTTCTCATACCATACCACACAAAATAGAAAGTGAAAATATTCCACGAGAACGGAAACCTTTCCAGTACAGGAATATTCTGCACCGGAGCCAGCCACCCGCGCAGCGGGTAATTTGACGCCGTCACATAAATTTCTGAGACAAATAACGCCGCTGTTACGACGAGAACAAGAATCCCGGCACAAAGGTATTTCCTAAAAAACAGGGGACCCCGCCCCTTTTTCGTACAACGCAGTATATTCCCGATGCCGGATTGCCACTCATACGCAAAGGACGGGGCAAGGAGAAAGAGTAACACCAGGACGACCCGTTCACCGGAGACGATCCTTCCTGCGTCCCATTTTTCCCAAGCAGCTTCTCAAATCCCCGCTCGTTGATAAACCAGCCTTTGATTCCTCGTTTTTCCAGCTTCTTACCATATTTGTACTGCTTCTTCAGCGCGCGAAACATCTTGCGGTCGGTCTCATAAGACTCATACTCTTCCTGAACGGAACCCCTGTCAACGTTTATCGTCCCAACCTGTTTGGATATGTTTTCCAGTTTATTCTTTACCGCCTTCAGTTCATCCCGGATCCTGTCGTACTCCTCTTTCGCTGAACCATCCATCTCACCCGTATGTACGGTATAAAATTCCTCCAAAAGTTCCCCGTCAGGACTCCGAAGGACATCTACCGGCTGCGAAGTGGAACAAAGGATATAAAAGAACAGCGCCAGGATGATACAGCCGCGTCCCTGCACCATGTATTTGTACCACTCATAACCAGATCCCCGCAGCAGACAGAGGCCGCGCCGGATCCAGTTAAAAAACATTTCTGCCCGGCGTTCCAGTACGCCAGATACATAAAATGGCCGTGTGACCGCACAGACCCAAAGCACCCACCCCATCAGCAGAACAGCACAAACCGGCAGGATGAAACTGATAAACTCACGCAGATTGACCGGCTCACTCCCCAACGCAAAATTGATGTATTTGGTAAATGCCGGCGTGACATCCAGCCAGAAAAACAGGTTTAAGTATTTGGCAAGGCACAGCGGGTTCTGTGGTATCAGCAGATGGTACACCGCGCATTCCACGCCATACACAGCCACCAAAACGACTGTCGCCATATTTCGGTTGTGGATTCCCGAGAGCAGTCCCCACACAAACATTCCCTCGACAAATAAGGCAGCCGCGCCAGCCAAGATATCGTATACAAGAAACTCCGACACTGGTATATCCAGCGTAAAATCCTGCAGTCTTATGACGGCCTGCGCAGGGGCATTCAAAATCTCCATCCCGCCGTAATCCCAAAATGACAGCACCAGCGTACTAAACGCCAGTACAACTGCCGTAATTACGGAAAGAACCAGTAATAAGATCATCCGTTTCACCGCCAGACAGAGCCGCCCTCCCGGGCAGCTGTACACGATCTGCCACAAACCGGATTTCCTCTCGTCAAATAAAGCCAGTACAAACAGGAGAACGATAGCAAAAGCGATATAATGCTGCTCACGGTAATCCAAAAAGGCAACGACTGCCCTGTCCTCCTCCATGCCGACCTTCACATCCGCGATCGTCTGAAAATCCTGTATGGTCTTCTTAATATTTTTATAAGAAAACGAATCCTCATCGGCAAAAATACTGATCTGGAGCATGGAATCCACTCGGTCCCCCATCCCTTCGGCCCGTTCATAAAACTGCTCCAGCGCTTCCTCCCTCTCCTCTCTCCACAACCCCCTCAGATTACTCTCCGGCTCGCGAAGTGTGCGCAGCGTCTCCATCTGGGAATATTGAAACAGCGCTAAATTAGCTAAAAACAGCAAGAGAATACACAATACATATTTCTTTCCCCCAAAAATCCTCTTCCATTCCCCCATACATCCATCTACCTCCTCCGCATCACCTGGCAAAGCGCAGCAATCCTATCGTTTTACATCCAACAGCTCATAAGACGCCCCATCCGCACCATTGTGCCGGAGCAGGATCTGTTCCCCATTTGACCAGACCAGTCCGCGCTCCTGCATATCTGCCAGCTCACGAACCACATTCCCCTCGTAATCTATCACCATTACTTTCAACTCGGTTTCTGGCAGGTCATTCTCATACACAGCTACCATATTATTCAGATACAAATAATTCGAATCCCGGCAGATCAACATATCACTGTACTCCCATTCATACAGCCCGTTCTGACCTGTTCCGTCTTCATTCATCCGATAGACGATTTTTTCATCACTCCTATAATAATAAAGTGACCCGTTTTTTTCCCCGATCAATCCATACCCGTTCGGAACAGGCAGTTCCGTCGTCGTCCCTTTTAAAATATCGAAATAGAAGCTGCTCGTTTCATGTTCTTTTAAATCTTTGTCCAAATACCGGTCTGCTGTCACATACAACCGGTTTTTTTCTCCCTGTATGATATAGAGAAGCGGTACATACCCTTTGTATTCGTAAATGATTTCTTTTTCCTCATCTCGATCTAAAGAAATCCGGTATAAAGCCTGTGTCCTCTCCCGACGATCCTTCTGCATCCAGTTCGTAACCATATAGCCATATCCCCTGTGAATCACAAAACTCAGGGAACAGCCTTCCGTATCCGTCTCTTCGGTTGCATACAATTTTTTTACTTCTTCCCGTTCGCTCCCATCCATACTTAACCGGTATAGGGACATCGTACTCTCTTCGCTCCCCGCTGCTACGACATAAAGCATTTTGTCATATATTTGAATGGCCAATAGCATCCTGAAATAAGCATTGCACGACTCCTTCTCATGCGTACAGTCCGGCTTGGCACAAAGCGGAACCTGCTTTCCCGACTCCCGGTCGATAAACTCAATACGTTCCAGATCAGCAATCGTATAAAATCCGTTTTCGGTATATACGGTGTTCCTTTCTGAAGAAAATATCTGTGCGTCTTTATCTGGATCATAGTTATTTCCAAAATCCTCCTGCTCATATTTTTCACACGCTGTCAGACAGATGATCGAAAGGAAGATGATTACTAATTTTTTGATTCCTATTTCCTCCATTCCCTGTAAGTTATCCTTGTAAGGCGCCGCTCGTAAAGCGAACGGCGCCAGCTTTTGAGCAGTCGTTCTCTCACCTCCTCTTAAAAATGCAAAGCCCTATAAAACCTTTCTCTGTAACAAATGCAACTATTTTGTTAAATAGATCACCACATAAAAAATTTTGTATCTTTTCACCTCTCTCACTCTCCTTTTTGTTTTTTACTCTAAGGTTTATGTTTAAAAAGCAAAATGTAATTGTCTTGATTTTTGCAAAGCCTTAATAATTATATTCCCGCCTTACAGAAATATATATTTTGTACTTGCATAGCCTTTGGTTCCCGTCTTAAGTCGCTTGACATAATAAAATCCTTTACTTAACCTACTTTTATCTAAATCTATCGCAACAATTTATCCATCAGTTCCAACACAGTCGAAGTAAGCGAAGCGCCTTTTCTCAATCTAACACCATCACCCATTACATTCCCAATCGGACCAAATGAATACAACTGTGGAGTTACGTCGATTTCACCGTCGGAATTTACTACTCCCAGATAAATATTCTCTGCTGCTTCCCCGCAATTTTTTTCTACTACTTTGGTTTTTGCAGATACTATCTGGGATGTAGAACTTCTACAAACACAACCCACTACCGCAATTACAAGAAACATTGATAAAACCCTTTTACTGCATTTAATACACATTTTCTCATCCTCCTGTTTATATGATTACAATTACATTTTGCTCTTAATTCATACAAGTTCCAAATCATTCTTACACCTAACGAATTTTCTTCCATATAAATTCATAATCTACAGAATTCTTTGAAATTTTTATCCATTCACTCACATGTTCTACACGCACAATCTGATACACCACACCCTCATTAATATTATAATAAATTACAAATCCTTCCCCACTTTTGCACGTTATATAATATACCACTTGTCCAAATAGAGTCGTCCCGTCTTTACAACGGTAATACCCAAACGAAAATTCCTGTATATTTTCTTTCGGTACTATTTTTTTTGCCATTTTCCACACTTTCTTTTCAGACCTGCTGTAATCCTTTTCACTAATTTCAGTCCCCTCTGTTTTTGTTTTCCTCCGTTCATCTTTTTGTACAAAATGAAACCATAAAAACTCCATCGTCCCCCTCTCAAACCCTATCTTCACCTCTTGTTCCCACTCTTCTTTCCCTATCGTAACATCGAGATCGCCATCCTCATCCCGTTCCACCCTGCACACCGCACCATCCGTGTTCCAGCCATACAGATCCTCAAAGAGTTTTTTCCCTTTCTCTGCAGCCGCATTCCCTTCTTTGGTACCGCTAATATCCACGGTCTTTTCTTCCGTATCCCCTGACTCATTCCCTTTCCTGTCTTCCTGTATTTTTTCCAGAGAATAATTTACCTTGTAATGAAAATCTACGATCTGCAATAGTTCCTCTTCACTCAGTTCCCGTTCCGGCAGATAAAAAGTCCCATTCTCATAGCAATAGCACAATTCTCCCGGCACCACGTCTTTTTCCGTTTTCACGGAAGCCAATTCCTGTTCGGGAAAACGTCCTTCTTTTTCATATTGGCCCTTCAATTCGGCAAACTTCTCTTCCTCGGTCTCAGACATTTCACGAGAATACAAATACGCGTCGATCTGCTGCTTCTGAATCACGGAATACAATTCTCCTATCTGTTCCGGTTTCATAGATTCCAGCCTTTTTTGGTACAGTTTCACTCCCGCTGCCACACCCGAAGAAACAACCAGCACACCGACAATAGCCGCCACTGATGCTGCTCTCGGAAATGTCCAGCCGTATTTCTTCCGATCCGGCAAATGCTGTAAAACTTCTTTCACTTTTTGTTCATAAGACTCCGGCAAAGGCTCTGCTGTCCGGATCAATTCCTCCCGGATCTTTTCATCAATCATATTTGAATGATCCCATCCTTTTCCATCCCATATTGTTCGATTTGGCATTTTATTCCTCATTTCTGCGCCGAACGCTTTTTTTGATTTTCCTTTTTATAGCCTTTTCATTCATGCTCCAGCGTTTCTGTCGTATTCCAGAATCTTCCTCAATTCTTCCCTTGCCCTGGAAAGTCTAGACTTCACCGTACCTTCGGGCACACAGAGAGACTCTGCGATTTCCTTTACGGAATATCCGCTGTAATAGTACAATAGCAGCACCGACCGGTACACCTCTGTCATCTCCCACACATGCGACCACACCCCTGTCCCCGGTGGCTGCCCCTGAACAGAGACCGCCGCGGCAAGTTCGTCCTGATCGCACGGGATTGTCCGATTCCGCACAGAAAGAATGTTTTTAGACGTGTTGATGACAATACGGATCAACCAGCCGCGAAGACTCTCACCTTTTTTAAGGCTGTCCAGCTTTTCCCATGCCTTCAAAAGCGACTCTGCGACGGCATCCTCGGCATCCGCTTTGTTTCTCAAGATGCCAAACGAAAGCCGGTACATCACATCTTTCGCTTCTTCTACAACAGCAATAAAACGCTCTTTTGTTATTTTGTTTTCATCCATACTCTTTTTTTCTCCAAATCGCGATTCTTTGTATGATAAAGAAAAATCTTTATATATAAGACAATTGAGAACGGCATTTGGTTCCCTGACTTTGAACTTTTTTTAATTTTTTTCTTCGCTTCATAAAAAAGATCCTGCCGACTGCCTTCGTCTCCGAAACATGTCAACAGGATCCCTCATCCATGCGATTTATTATACCGGATAAACCTGATTTTCCTTATCTGCCAGCGTCGCATCCACTTTCGTTTTCTGCGCCTCACGGTACTTGAAGAAATCCGTGGCAACCTGTGGGAACAGCGCGTAGGATAACACATCCTCATCCTGTTCTTTCCACTGCGCCATCTCTTTCTCGAGCTGCGCCAGCTGCGGTTCGATCAGATCCGCCGGACGGCATGTGATCGGCTTTGTATCACCGATACATTTTTTCTGTACTTCTGGATTAAACGGTTTTACGGTCTGTCCAAACTCTCCCGAAAGGAGTTTCTTCGATTCCTTCGTCACCATCTTATATCTCTCGCCTGCTACCACGTTCAGAACCGCCTGTGTACCGACGATCTGGGAAGATGGCGTAACGAGCGGCGGCTCACCGAAATCCTTACGCACGCGCGGCACTTCCTCGAGAACTTCCTGATACTTATCTTCCTGTCCCATTTCTTTTAACTGGGATACGAGGTTACTGAGCATACCGCCCGGCACCTGGTACATGAGCGTCTTAATATTGACACCGAGTACTTTCGTATTCATCAGGCCGCTCTGCAGCGCTTCCTCTCTCATCGGTCGGAAATACTCCGCGATCTCAGCCAAAAGATTCTGGTCAAGTCCCGTATCATATGGCGTACCGCGGAACGTCTCAACCATAACTTCCGTCGCCGGCTGGCTCGTTCCGAGAGCAAACGGAGACATCGCCGTATCAATGATGTCACAGCCCGCCTCGACCGCTTTCATGTATGTCATCGCAGCCACACCGGATGTATAATGCGTGTGAAGGTCGATCGGAATGTCTACCGATTCTTTTAACGCCGTCACAAGCTCTGTCGCCTCATACGGCGTAAGTAATCCAGCCATATCTTTGATACAGAGTGATTTCGCGCCGAGATCCTCGATCTTCTTCGCTATGTCCTTCCAATAATCAAGCGTATATGCGTCACCGAGCGTATACGAAAGGGCGATCTGCGCGTGCCCGTTTTCCTTGTTCGCCGCCTGTACCGCCGTCTCGAGATTGCGGATGTCGTTCAGACAGTCAAAAATACGGATGATGTCGATACCGTTCGCAATCGATTTCTGCACGAAATACTCAACCACATCGTCTGCGTAATGGTTGTAGCCGAGGATGTTCTGTCCACGGAAGAGCATCTGCAGCTTCGTATTTTTAAACCCGGCTTTCAGCTTGCGCAGCCTCTCCCACGGATCTTCTTTCAGGAAACGCAGGGAAGCGTCAAACGTCGCCCCGCCCCAGCACTCGACCGCGTGATAGCCGACCTGATCCATCTTGTCAACGATCGGAAGCATCTGCTCCGTCGTCATACGGGTAGCGATCAAAGACTGATGGGCATCACGAAGGATTGTCTCTGTTATTTTAATTGGCTTTTTTTCCATGTTTTTCGCCATGTTTATTTCCTCCTAATATCATAATGATGTTGCTATACTCCAAAAATCGCCATAAATACACCGGCGGCCACGGCCGTTCCGATCACGCCGGCCACATTCGGCCCCATCGCGTGCATCAGAAGGAAGTTCGTAGGATCCGCTTCCGCGCCGACCTTTTGGGATACACGGGCCGCCATCGGCACTGCCGACACACCAGCCGAACCGATCAGCGGATTTATTTTTCCGCCGGACAGCTTGCACATGAGTTTACCAAACAAAACACCGGCCGCTGTGCCGACAGCAAACGCAACCAGACCGAGAACAACGATCTTTAGCGTACTCGGATTGATAAAATTCGCACCACTTGTTTTCGCACCTACCGATGTACCAAGCAGGATAACAACGATGTACATAAGCGCATTCGACGCCGTTTCCGTCAGCTGTTTTACCACGCCGGACTCCTTGAACAAGTTACCGAGCATGAGCATACCGACAAGCGGAGCCGTACTTGGCAGGATCAGACATACGACCGTCGTAACAACGATCGGGAACAGGATGCGCTCCAGCTTGGATACCGGGCGGAGCTGATCCATCTTGATCTTCCGCTCTTCTTCCGTCGTAAACAGTTTCATGATCGGCGGCTGGATGATCGGCACGAGCGACATATACGAATACGCCGCCACGGCGATCGGTCCCATCAGATCGACCTGTCCGAGTTTTCCGGCGAGGAAGATCGAAGTCGGGCCGTCGGCACCGCCGATGATCGAAATAGCTGCCGCTGCTTTTCCATTGAATCCCATAATGATTGCCATAAGATAAGCCGCAAATATGCCGAACTGAGCCGCTGCTCCCAAAAGGAAGCTCTTCGGATTCGCGATCAGCGGCCCGAAGTCCGTCATCGCCCCTACGCCGAGGAAGATCAGGGACGGCAGGATACTCCACTCATCCAGTTTAAAGAAAAATTCCAACAATCCGCCAGGCTCCATGATCGGTGGATAAATGTTGACGAGCAGCATACCGAACGCGATCGGAACGAGCAGAAGCGGCTCGTAACCTTTCCGGATCGCAAGATACAGGAATACAAAGGCAACCAGTATCATCACGTAGCTGCGCCAGTCAACAGTTCCGTTCGCAAATGCCGTCTGGTGGAGAAGATTTTGTAAAACGTCCATCTTAATTACCTCCAGTATATTATGATTAATCCATCGTCGCCAATACGTCACCGGATTCAACCATATCACCGGAATTTACGTTTATGCTTGCAATCTTTCCGTCCTGAGGAGCAACGACCTCATTTTCCATTTTCATCGCCTCAAGAAGAAGGATCACATCCCCTTTCTTTACATCTGCACCAACGCTTGACTTCACGGATAAGATTTTCCCAGGCATCGGTGATGTCACTTTAACAGAACCTGCCGATCCGCCTGCAGCCGGTGCCGGTTTCGGAGCAGGCGCTGCCGGTGCCGGAGCTGCCGGGGCTGCCGCCGGGGCGGATGGAGCGGATGCTGCCGGAGCGGATGCCCCGCCCATTTTCTCTTCCACCGCTACATCATATACGGTTCCATTTACAGTAATTGTATAGTTTTTCATGTGTTATATCCTCCTAAAATTTTGTTTTCAGAATAAAGAATAATTACTTTCAACTGCTTCTTAAAAACGCTTTTTGATCGAACGGATCACGAGTCCGTCTGCCGGAACCGGTGTCCCCTCCTGTTCCATCGCAGCCATGACTGCTGCTGTAATGACTGCCACGAGCTGGGTGTCATCCGCCGGCTTTGACACAGACGGTGCCGGTGCCGGTTTGGAAACAGGTTTCTGCGCCGGTACAGGTTGTTTCCTGTTATCCGCAATCTGTACTGATTCTTTTTCTTTTTTTGATCCGTTCAGCAGATCCGGTATGAATTTAAGCAGGTAAATAATAAAGGAAATCAGTATCAGAACACAAAATACGGTTCCCATCCCGAGCAAGGTATTCACCAGTGCCTCCGGCATCGTCGTGACAGCTTCTTCTGCCGCTGCTAACATCGCCATTCCATCACCTCATTCCAAACATCTGCATAGCATAGATCAACTGTTTCCGAATTTGAGCGCCTTCGATCACGTTATCCACATAACCCCGTTTCGCGGCAATGTTCACATTGCACTGCATCTCGTCAAATTCTTTCGCTTTCTGTTCCAGGGCAGCACTCGTATCCTTTTCCTTGCTTACCTCGTCTTCGTACATGATCTGAGCCGCCACTTTCGCGTCCATCACACCGACTTTCGCTCCCTCGAGGGCGAGGACGAGATCCGCACCGATGTGCTTGGAGTTCATAGCCACATACGCGCTTCCAAATGCCTCTCCGGTGATCACGTTTACTTTCGGAACATCCGCGCTGGCAAAAGCACAGGTAAGATCCGCTACCGCCTGTCCGATCGTCTTCTCCTCTTCCATCGAGGACGCATACGATTTCGCGTTCGTCAATGTCACGACCGGGATACCAAACGCATCACAGAAATAAACAAATTTCTCAGCCTTCTTACATCCGGCTGTCGTGAGAACGCCGTCACCTGCATTTGCCACGGCTCCTACCGTTCCGCCGTTTAACGTCATAAATCCGGTCACCATCTCTTTGGCATATTCTTTTTTCGTCTCCATAAACACGTTTCCATCCGCGATCTGCGTAAGCGCTGCCGCCGGGTCTGAGACCATACCCTCGAATCCCGGGATGACACGGTTCATATCATCCTCTGTATCTTTCCCGGCAAAATCATCAAAATTCGCGGGAAGGATCTGGATGAGGGAACGGATCTGTGCGAGCACCTCTGCCTCTCCGTCACAGACAAAATCCACATTGCCGGCCTCTGCCTGGAATGCCGCTTCTGCCGTGTCACATTTCTCGACACTGTTCCCTTCGATCGCGTTTGGCGAATTGACAAATAATTTTCCGTTTTGGGAATCCATAAACGTGAAATCGGAAAGGAGAGAAGAAATGGCCACTCCGCCTCCACAGGAACCAAGAATCGCGTTGATCTGAGGAATCACACCACTCGCACGTACTTTGCTTATGTAGATTTCCCCAAATCCTGCCAAAGCATCTACCGCCTCCTGAATACGGACACCTGCACAATCGATCAAACCGATCACCGGCGCCCCGGCCTTTACAGCCATCTCGTAAAGCCTGGCGATCTTCTTTGCGTGCATCTCGCCAATGGAACCATTCATCGCCGACACGTCCTGGCTGTACACATACACCAGGTCGGAGTCGATCACACCATAACCAGTAATGACTCCATCAGCCGGCACTGACTTTTCCTGCATGTTGAAATCCGTGTTCCTCTTTGTTACAAGTCCACCGATCTCAACAAAACTGTTTGCGTCAACAAGCGCTTCGATCCTCTGCCTCGCTGACATTTTTGCTGAATTACTCATATGCGGTCCTCCACTTTTTTATATTAAAAAAAATTTTATCCGATTATAATTGTAATGCTTTTTTTACAAAATAGCAACACATTTTTGACATTTTTTCAAAAGAATTCCCATACAATTTTGATAACACCAGATCGAACGGTATTGATCATGAAAAAGACTCGCTTGTACACGCTTTTTACAGTTCTCGCACTTCTATTCCTGTGCTGGTGCCATATGGCAAACCGTCCACTACCGCGCCCCCAGACGCCCCCTCCTGCTTCCCTTCCGCCCGTACATATCGACGCCGCGGATCCGAACCGGCCCGCACTGAAACTGTACGCCACCGGCGCGTGCCTGATGGACACCGCTTCCGGACGCGTTTTATACGGCAAAGACGAAAACACAGCGCTCCCGATGGCGAGCACGACAAAGATCATGACCTGCCTGCTCGCGCTCGAAAACGGAAATCCCGACAGTGAAGTGTCGTTTTCCAAACGCGCCTCTTCTATGCCGAAAGTTCATCTGGGCGCTCCTGCCGGCAGTTCCTTCCTCCTGAACGACCTATTATACTCCCTGATGTTGGAATCCCACAATGATACCGCTGTAGCGATCGCAGAACACATCGGCGGCAGCGTGGAAGGATTTGCCGCGATGATGAACGCAAAGGCAAGGGAAATCGGCATGACCCAGACCAACTTTGTCACGCCGAACGGACTGGACGCCGACGGACACGGGAGCACCCCTGCCGACATGTGCCGCCTCGCCTCCTATGCCGTGGGGAACGAAGCCTTTCTTCAGATCATACAGACCCCGTCCCGGACGATAACATCGATACATGGCGCGCGTCCTTATTCCCTTTCCAATAAAGACGCCTTTTTGACATCCTATCCAGGCGCTTTGGGTATTAAGACCGGTTTTACGGGAAAAGCCGGATACTGTTTTGTCGGAGCAGCAAAAAGAGAGGACCGGACATTCGCCAGCTGCGTTCTCGGCAGCGGATGGCCCCCGAATAAATCGTATAAATGGAAAGATACCAAAGCACTGATGGATTTTGGATTTAATAATTATTCTTATCAGAACGTTCCGATTCAGGATCTATCTTCGTTGCAGATTCCCGTACAGGATGGAAAATCGGATACCGTCTCTGTCACCACACCAGACATCCAGACATTCCTTCTAAGTCCATATGATTCCATCGACATCGAATACAACATCTCAAGCGCGTTACGTGCCCCTGTTCGCAGGGAAGTAAGTGCCGGAACGGTCACCATTTCCATAAACCAGATGCCGGTCGGGAGTTTCCCTGTCTATCCGCGGGAAAACATCGAAAAGCTCGAATTCAGGGACATCGTCAGGCAAATACTGGAAACATATCTAGCTTTTTGATCCCGGATGCCAGATCACTCGCTAAGCTCCTGCATTGGAATCTTTTTATCGCTCTGGAGAATGTGGTTGATCAGCCAGCCGAGCAGAAATTCGACCAATTGCTGAAAATACTCCCTTGACTCATGTTCCAGCTCATTGGCATCTATCGTCTCCAATTTTTCGACAAAGGCCTCATGTGCGCGTTTTTGTGCCTCGAGGCCTTCATAACGTATACTCTCCATATATTCTTCCTCATCCCTGAAATGCTCCTTCGTATACCCGCTCAACTGCTTCAATATCCTGGCTGCCTCATCGCCGTCGATCGGACCATCAAATGTTTTAGCCATGCGATTCGCCTGATCGACAATAGAAAACAGTTGTTCATGCTCATGATCGATCAGATCGATTCCGATCCGGTACTCGTCGGTAAATTCACACGGATTCTCCCTGATCATCCATTCCTCTAACGGCGGCAGCTTTCCGATGAGAATATCGCTGCTCAGAATATGGCGGTACAGCCATTTTGACAAAAAGACAACCAGATCAGACAATACACGGCGCTGTTCATCCTCTTCATCAATATTCGTAAATGAAAACTCGCAGATCTTATGGCGGAAAAAATCATGCTGGGCGCGCTGGAGGATCAGTTCAGGATCGCATATCTGCACCATATAAGCCTCCTCATGTTCAAAATGCTGCTCTGCATATTTGTCGAGCCGTCCGATCATGTCCTTGAGCTGGTCAAAATAATCTCCCCCGTACACGGTCGTCACAAGGGAGTACGCCTCATTCAAAAGTTCAAAAAGCGTTCTGTGTTCTTCGTCAATCTGTTCAATCCCTGTCCGGCAGTCCTCTGTAAACTGATACATAAATTCCCCTCATTTCCGCAAAGTTTCGTTTTCTTTTTTTTCGCGTAACCGATGTCTGCGGCAGGCGGCGCCCACACACAAACCCGCTTACTATAGAAACAGTATAACATAAGCGAGGAAAAATCCATAGAAAAAAACGCGAAAAAAATAATAAAAAACTCTTTACATTTTTTCGGGAACGTGGTATCATAATTTCGTGCTAAGGCAGAACGAAGGTGTTCTCATTCATTTGAGGACACCTTTTTCTTTGATATTGCACAATCGCATTTTTCGTGTATAATGAAAAAGAATGGCGCACATAATCAGTATTTTTTTGGCATGGCAAATGCCGGAAATGGAGGAAACAATGGAAACTAATGTAATTTCAAACGTATTCGGAACGAAAGTTTTTAATGACGAAGTCATGCAGGAATACCTTCCAAAAAAAACATATCAGGCTTTGAAAAAAACGATTGAGAACGGAGAAGAACTCACGCCGGAAATGGCAAATGTCGTTGCCCACGGTATGAAGGAATGGGCGCTCGCAAACGGGGCCACCCACTATACGCACTGGTTCCAGCCTATGACCGGTGTCACCGCGGAGAAACATGACTCCTTTATCAGTGCGGAATCCGACTCCCGCGCCGTTTTGGAATTTAACGGAAAAGAATTGATCAAAGGTGAACCGGACGCTTCCTCCTTCCCTTCTGGCGGCCTTCGCGCCACATTCGAAGCAAGAGGATATACCGCATGGGACTGCACCTCTCCGACGTTTCTTCGGGAAGACGCAATCGGCGTGACGCTCTGCATCCCTACCGCATTCTGTTCGTACACAGGAGAGGCTCTCGACAAAAAGACCCCTCTGCTTCGCTCGATGGAAGCGATCAGCAAACAGGCCGTCCGCGTCCTGAAACTATTTGGCAAGCAGGACGTGACAAACGTATCGTGCTCCGTCGGACCGGAACAGGAGTACTTCCTCGTTGACCGGAATAAATTTTTACAGCGCAAAGACCTTATTTTTACAGGCCGCACCCTGTTTGGCGCGATGCCGCCAAAGGGACAGGAACTCGACGATCACTATTTCGGAAGCATCCGCGAGCGTCAGGCTTCCTTTATGAATGAATTGAACATAGAATTGTGGAAACTCGGCATCCTGTCGAAGACGCAGCACAACGAGGTGGCGCCGGCACAGCACGAGATGGCACCGATCTACGACAGCGCCAACATCGCGACCGATCATAACCAGCTCGTCATGGAGACGATGAAAAAAGTAGCCAGGCGGCACGGCCTCGAATGCCTGCTCCACGAAAAACCATTTGCCGGTGTCAACGGTTCCGGCAAGCACAACAACTGGTCGATTGTTACCAATAACGGGGAAAACCTGTTAAGTCCCGGTTCGGCGCCACATAACAACACACAGTTCCTCCTTTTTCTGGCCGCTGTTATCGCCGCTGTGGATGAGCATGCCGCTCTCCTGCGAATGTCAGCTTCGAACCCGGGCAACGACCACAGGCTCGGCGCGGACGAGGCGCCGCCGGCTATCATCTCGATCTTCCTCGGTGAGCAGCTTGAGGATATCGTTGAGCAGATCATTGAGACAGGTACCGCTACCCACAGCCTGAAGGGCGGAAAAATGGACATCGGTGTCAGTTCCATCCCGCCGGTGAAAAAAGATGCGACTGACCGGAACCGTACCTCGCCTTTTGCGTTTACCGGAAATAAATTTGAGTTCCGCATGCTCGGTTCTTCGATGTCCGTCGCAGATGCCAACACGGTTCTGAACTCAGCGGTAGCCGATATTCTGGAGAAAATGGCAGTTGAACTAGAGGCGGCATCTGACTTTGACGAAGCGGTCGAGAAACTGATACAAAAGACATTAAAAGAACATCAGAAAGTTATTTTTAACGGAAACGGTTACTCGGACGAGTGGGTGGCAGAGGCAGAAAAACGCGGTCTGCCGAATGTGCCGACAATGGTTGATGCCACTTCCTCACTGACGGATCCAAAAACGGTCACCATGTTTGAAAACCAGAATGTATTTTCCAAGACCGAACTCGAATCCCGCGCGGAAATCAATTACGAAGCCTACGCAAAAGCGATCAATATCGAAGCAAAAGCTATGATCGACATGGCGACAAAACAGTACATCCCTTCGGTCATCAAGTACACGACGAGCCTTGCTGAGTCGATCAACAGCATTCAGAAAGCATGCCCGGAAGCAGACATCACCGTTCAGACTTCGATCCTCAAACAGTGCTCTTCCCTTCTCGCCAGTACAAGGGAGGCGCTGATCGCACTTCGTGAAATCAATGAGACCGCCGGTGCGATCGAAGATGCGAAAGCACAGGCAGAGTACTACCGGGATCATGTATACCCGGCGATGAACAAACTGCGCGCCCCGATCGATGAGCTGGAAATGCTCGTTGATAAAGAGGACTGGCCGGTTCCTTCTTATGGAGATATGTTGTTTGAAGTATAATATGTAAAAATATCAGATGATAAAACATAGGGGATCAGGAGAGCCTTATTGCTCTCCTGATCCCCTATTCCCATGCCAGATCCCTGCGATACGATTCATAAAACGCCCTTACCAGTTCGCTCTTTTTCTCCCAGATCTCCCTCGCAGCCGGTGTGCGCATCGGATTATTTTCTATCTGTTTCAGGGAGAAGCGTGCAATATGGTCACGGATCGACTCAAAACTGACCTCTTCTTCTGTCGATTCCATCCAAATATCCATCACGACGCCATGCGCTCCCGTGTCGTCTAAAAGGTCTGCTTCCATGAGCAGGATCAGTTCCAGCGGAATCTCTTCCCACATCCTTTTCTTATCTGAATGACGGGAGATCAGTTCACAGATAAAGGAAATCTGTTCCTCCCTGTAATTTCTCTCCCTCAAATAATTCCTGCAGATTTCTGCCCCTACTATGGCGTGATTCTCATTCCGCCCCTTCCCATACCCGCAGTCGTGAAAAATAGCTGCGATCTTGAGTGACTCCAGATCCATCTGTTCCCGGTGTTCATTTGCCTCATACAATTCCATCATCCAGCGGTACACTCTCCTCGTGTGATCAAATCTAGAATAACGGACCCTTTCGTTTCTCCAGCCGACCGCCGCGTATCCGTCCAGACATTGTTCTACAAAACGAAACATTTCTTCATACCTTGTATCCCCTGATTTCTCCATGTTTTCTTTATCCCCTTCCTTTTTCCGTGGTCACTCATATGGATACCACTTTTGTAAACGAAAAAACCCCAAACCGATTTAAACCGATTTGGAGTTTTCTCTATAAAAAGCATATTCGTCAACTTAACTCGATCGACTTGATGCTAATATTTTTTGAAGCGGTATTTGTATCTACGTGCACAAATTTGATCGCTTTCAGACAATCATCCTTATATCCAGAAGCAACTTTGAATTCCGCTGTCTTCTCCTGCGCGGCCGCTTCCAGACCGCCCGCCACTTCATGCTGACCAGGCGCTGTCTGGCCGATTCCAGTCGTCATCGCTCCATCAAACAGATAAGCACTGATTTGGGAATCCGACGTATACGTAACCTTCATATTCTTATACGTTTTCCCATTATCCGGCACTTTTAAAATGATTCCCTGATACTGCGGTACTACAACATTCAGACAACCACTGGCACTGTCATAAGTTGGTTCCACACCTGCTCCATCCGCTACGTACGTACTCGGATTGGCCAGGTCCATCATGACTGGTTCCGTTCCCGGTTCTTCCCCGGAAGAGGTATCCGTAATCGGTGTTTCTACTCCTGGCGTGTCAACTCCTGGTGTGTCCAGATCTTTTACTACCGTAATGGACTCGATCGTGATCTTACCACCGATCACTCCGTCGTAAATTCGTACGGTCGAGAAGTCGCCCTCACCATCATCTGTCGTGATGACCACCTGACCGGATCCATTAAACTCAAGTGCTGCGTCGTGTCCGTTTTCTTTCGGATTATCTACAAAATCATACCAGCCTACTTTATCTTCCCTGCCAGAAGCTTCAATTTCCTGACATTGTGCTACCGAATGGATCACGTAACCACATACACCCTTTGTTACTGCTGGGTCAGTCAGGTTCGAATCCCTGTATTTGATGACGATGCCCTTAAACTTATGCTGATCGCCTACTTTTTCCCTCGGAAGTTCAATACCAAATTCGCCTACTTTCCAGTCGGCATCCCCCTGGCCTCTTGTAAGAGTTACCGAGCCGTCCGGATTGTCTTGTCTCTCATACCACTCATTCGTCCAAAGAGACTCCTGCACATCAAACTCATACTTATCCAAATCGATGATGTTCGGCGTCGTTACCGGCGTCGGCGGTGTCGATGGCTTCTCTGTCGCTGGTTTCTGGGTGGCCGGCTTTTGTGTAGACGGCACACTCGTAGAAGGAACACCCGTCGGTACTGTCGTGTTTACCGGTGGCTGTGACACAGCCGGAACCTGACTTGGAACTGCCGGTGTATCAACCGGTTTTGCCGTCGGTGTACCGGTATTCGTATTCGTAGTGGACGTTTTCTTAACCGTTACCTTTACCGTCGCTTTTGCCTTCTTATTTTTCTTAGAAGTCACGGTAATTTTAGCTGATCCCTGTTTCTTGCCAGTGATAACACCTTTCTTGCTGACAGTCGCGATCTGCTTTTTGTTTGATTTGTACGTTACTTTCTTACTTGCTTTGGCAGGTTTTACCTTTTTCACTTTCAGTTTAAAAGTCTTTCCCACCTTCAGGGTTACTTTCGTTTTGTTCATGACGATCTTCTTCGTCTTTGCCGCTGCCTCGGACGTCACGTTGTCCCCTATCACACTTACAAACGCAAGAGCGCCAACGGCCGCCATACAAATGGCTTTTTTCACTTTTTGTCTCATTACTTAATCTCTCCTTTTTGATGTGCGCGAACACAACTACTTTTACAAAATAATGATACGTCAAAAAAACCAATTTGTCAACAAAAACTATTATTTGCCATCTATTTGGGCTTCCTATCCGCCACACCCTGCCATTCCTCCTGCATAACATAATAAAAAAGGCATTTCCTATGAAACATTTTCCAACGAAAAAAGCTTGTATCCTCTTCCTGTTTTTCGTTCTTCTCTGCCGCTTTCTCTATCCCCACACCCGTTTTGGTTACGAGGACAAGTGGAGTACCGGCTTCCACGGCCGTCTGAACATTGAATCTGCCACACTCAAACCAGGGGATCGCATCACAGTCAAAGTCGTCGGCATAAAAAAAATGGCGACCTATTCCACCTCGGATTTTCGGATCGCCTCCGTCACCCCGCTCGGCACCGTTTACGCGATCCGCTCCGGCACCGCGATCATATCCGTGCGCCAGGGGGAGTCTGTCTACAAATGCCGGATCACGGTCGACGGATAATTTCCGACGGATGATCTCCGACGGATAAATTTCCGCCGAATCATGTCTTTTTTTTCGTGAACTGGCATATATTTTGTTAAAGAAACTTTTTGGGAGATACTTCTATGAAAAAACGAGGACGATGGTACCTGATTGTTATTTGTTTCCTATACATAGCCGGTTTTTCGCGTATAACAGAAAAAGATGTTTTTGCCGAGACATCCGCCGCCTCGGAGGGCGGCGTGGACGTATCGGCGGTTTCCGCCGTACTGATCGAGGGCTCAACCGGTGAAATCCTGTACGAAAAAGACAAAGACAAAGAACTTGTACCGGCCAGCATTACAAAGATCATGACACTGAACCTCATCTTCGAAGCGCTGGACAGTAAGAAGATCTCGCTGGAAGACAGCGTCACGGTCAGCGAATACGCGGCCGGAATGGGCGGCTCACAGGTATTTTTGGAACCGAATGAGACCCAGACCGTCAACGACATGATCAAATGTATCTCAATCGCCAGCGCGAACGACGCCGCTACGGCGATGGCTGAAAAAATTGCCGGTTCGGAAGAGGCCTTCGTCAAAAAGATGAATGAAAAGGCAAAATCACTCGGCATGGTGCACACCCAGTTCAAAAACTGTACCGGACTGGACGATGATATCAAATCCGGCCATTACTCCAGCGCCTATGATGTCGCTCTCATGTCACGCGAACTCATTACGAAACATCCTGAGATCAGCAAATACTCCACCGTATGGATGGATAAGATCACACACAAAACAAAAAAAGGCGAATCGGAGTTCGGTCTTACCAATACGAACAAACTCGTCCGCTTTTATGATGGCATTACCGGATTAAAAACCGGTTCGACTTCGAAAGCAAAGTACTGCCTGAGCGCCACAGCCCGCAGAAACGACATGGACCTGATCGCCGTCGTGATGGCAGCGCCAGACCACAAAAAGCGGTTTTCCGAGGCACAGGCCCTCCTCGACTACGGCTTTGCCAACTGTAGTATATACAAGGATCCGGAAATCACGGGCACGCTTGAAGAAGCCCCCGTCCAGGGCGGCACGAAAAACACGGTCAAGACCGCCCCCGGATCAATATTTTCCCACACGTTTACGAGCGAAACGGATACGGATCTCATCACAAAAAAGATCACATACACGGAAAATATAAAGGCACCTTTGGAACAAGGCGCCGTCGTCGGAACAGTTGAATATTTTTATGAGGATAACAGCATCGGGAGCATTGATATCATAGCTGCCGAACCTGTTGTAGAAGCAGGCTTTACCGACTATTTCATGGATGCCCTGCGAAAACTATTTCATAAGATGTAACTTTCTCGCCACGAGATAGAGCCGCCTTCCCATCGGAAAATCAAACAGCTCCTGTCTCGTCATGCCGCGCAGCTTCAAAAAGACGACAAAGTACACAAAGACAGCGACGACCAGTGAGATACATACCGCCAGCGCGTTCGTCACGGATTCGCCAAACGCCATACCAAACAGGCGGCTCGTAGAAACATACATGACAACGACGGCGATCGCCATCCAAAGGGACGCCGACAAAGGGACAAAAAACGTTTTGAGCGGCTTTAAGCGAAACGACGGAATATAGCGTTTGAGGGCCATGATATTCAGCACGCCGACAACGATCGGAAACGTGACATTTCCGATGATGAGTACATAAATCCCAAGCCCTGTAAATTTCAGCAGCGCGATGACGATCATGACATGCAGCACGAGGGAGATGGCGGAATGGATCACGGGGATCCGCATCTTATCGATACTCTGCAGCGCGCTTCCCGTCACGTTGGAAATGGCATAGAAAATAATGGCCGCCGAACCCGCCATCATCAGATGACCGCCGAGCTCGTAATCCATCGACGGAAACAATAGCCTGACGATCCCCTGGCCGAGTACGGTATACCCCATCGCGCACGGGAACGCGATGATCATGTTAAACTTGATACCCGAGAGGATGTTGTAGCGGAGCTGTCCGATGTCCCGCTGGGTATATGCGGCCACCGCGCTCGGGATCATGGACGAAGCGATCGAAGTAGAGATCGCGATCGGCACACTCGTGAGCGTCCGGTAATTCGAACTGTAAATACCGGTCAGTGACGAGATCACCTTATCTCCGACGCCCTTTGCTCCCATGACGTCGCTGAACAGGTAATAATCGATCAGGCCGCTGATCTGATAGACCGTCTGGCTCAAAATGATCGGCAGTATCGTGAGGAAGAGGATACGGTATATATGAGCGGTCGTGTACACGCGCCTTGAGCGGTCACGCCGCTCCATTTTTTTCTGGATCGGCCGGTAGATGCAGTACACAAATACGACGAGCATGAGCGCCGTGAGCGCGCCGAGACACGTACCGAGCGTTCCCCCCGCGGCTCCCCACGCGCTCCTCACCAGGCTGTCGGCATTCCACTTCATGAACAGATAGGCTGCCGATACACTGACAACGGCATTTACGACCTGCTCTAACACCTGTGATACGGCAGTCGGGACCATCGTATTCTTGCCCTGGAAAAAGCCGCGGAACACGCCGAGGATCGCGACGATGAAAATCGTAGGCGCCAGCACGCGCAGCGGGATTCGGAGTCCCGCATAAGCCGGATAGATATGTTCCTCGATCAGGCCCGCCGCCGCAAACAGCGCTGTACCGAATATCCCGCCCGAAGCGATCGCGAAACCGAGCGAGAGACGGAACGTTTTTCCCATGTTCTTATATTCCCTGCGGCTGTGCTGCGAGGAAATGATCTTCGAGAGCGCGAGCGGCAGGCTGTAGGAAGAAACGATCAGTATGATATCATAAATATCAAACGCGACCGCGTAGATCCCATTTCCATCCCCCAGTATGTTTGCCATCGGGATCCGGTAGACCATGCCGATCAAACGCACAACAAGGGAAGCCATCGCCAATAAGCTTCCCTGTTTTAAAAAACTGGCACTCCGTCTGCTCTCCTGCTTTTTTACACCCATACCGGTATCCTTCCGTTACTTTTTCTTTGTCTTTTTATCCTTCTTCTCCTGAAACGACAGCAGTTCCTTCCGGCTGGTCGGATATGCCGCGATATATGTTTTTCCCGGGTTGATGCAGAGTACGTTGCCATCCGTATCATAATAACACATCGTCCCTTTTTCCTCGTTTTTCTTCCACTCGATCTTCATCCTGCTGCCATTTGTGATATAATATCCCGTTCCCTTGCGCTTATGCAGATATAGGTGCTGATAGCCGTTACGGTCAATATTCTTCTCTTTGACAAGCTGGATGATCACGTTTTTAAACGAGAGCTGTTTATCATTTTTATGATCTTTATGTTTCGACTTGTATTCATATTTCTTATATTCTTTTGCCTTTTTATCGTATTTCAGATAACAGGTCGAATAATCCGAAAATGGCAGATTTACATAAGAGGTCTCCTCCCCGGATGACAGGTCGGTATCCTCCTCCTGAAAATCAAAATGCTTTGCCATTTTTTCTTCGTTAAATTTCGTGGAGTACCCGAGTTTTTTCGCTCCCTGCTTCATCTGTTCCCCCGATGTATAGACGTTATGCGGCGCTTTGACCGAATAGTCCCTCTTATACACGACGACGCCGATCGCGGAAAGGCCGCTTAAATTATTTACCCCTAATTCCTCGATTTTGGAAATGGCATAAGAGGTTTGTCCAAAATGGCAGAAGATCGCGTTCCACTCACTGGCAAAGCTGACAAAATAGTGTCTGGCGCTCCTGACCGAACCGAGCCGTTTGATCTTTTCCGTGCCCTGGAACACGCCGAGCATACGCGTGATCCCGCCCTCCGCCAACGCCTCGTAGAGCACATCGATCTGTGATGTCCCCTCCTGGCGCTGATTGGCGTATTCGATGTTATTGATGATAACGGCAAACGGCCGCTGTTTCGCCCTCTTTTTCGATATGTACTCCCCGGTGAGAGCACTCTTTACCTTTCCCGCATTCGGGTCTTTCGTGGGAACCGGGGTGACCTCAGGCGTCGGCACCGGTTCCGGTGTCGCTTCTGCTATCGGCTCCGGCACCGGTTCCGTGTTCTTCCGGGTTACATAAACAGCTATGGCGGCAGCAGCAGCCACTGCCACGACGCATATACTCGTCAGTATGATCAGTTTCTTTTTCCCTTTTAACATCATTTCCCTCATTTCTCTAGGATTGGTAGTCCTTTAGGATCGGTAGATCCCGAGCGCACCCATGATCGTCCTCTGCTCCTCTTCCATCTCCATACGGTCACGCTCCAATATGTGGTCGTACCCAAACAGATGAAGCATGCTATGTACGACAAGAAAACTAAATTCCCTCATTTCCGAATGCCCGTATTCTTTCGCCTGTTCCTTGATGACTTCGGAACAGAGCATCATATCGCCCAAAACAAGCTCCTTCGTATCTGGATCGACCGTCCGGCTCCCGAGAAAGGCCGGCCCGTCAAAATCAGCCGGTCTATCGTACTCGGCCATCGGAAAACTCAACACATCCGTGGGCCTGCACAGATCCCGGAACCTGGCATTGACTTCCTGTATCGCTGCCTTGTCCACCATCGTTACATTTACCTCCAGATCGTACGGGCAGTTCACATGATCCCGCACGAACGGGATGATCTGCTCTAACTGCCTCTCTGGATCAAAATCAAACGATAGCATCGCCTCATCTTCAAAATATATCGTCATCCTTACTTCCTTTTCTGCCTCTGATTTTTCCGATTCTCCCGGTACTGTTCCCTCGCCTCGTATTTTTCATACGCATGTACGATCTTCTGTACGAGCGGATGCCGCACGACGTCCTTATTTGTCAGATAGGACACGCCGATCTCTTCCACATCCCGCAGCACCTTCAACGCCTGCTCCAGCCCGGATACAGCGGCAAATGGCAGATCTTTCTGCGAGAGGTCGCCTGTTATGACGACTTTGGAGCCAAAACCGATACGCGTGAGGAACATTTTCATCTGCGCCGGCGTCGTATTCTGCGCCTCATCCAAAATGATGAACGCGTTATCTAACGTCCTTCCCCTCATATAGGCCAGTGGCGCTACCTCGATCAGTCCTTTTTCGGAATTTTTGAGGAAAGAATCCGCTCCCATGATCTGATACAGCGCGTCATAGAGAGGACGCAGATACGGGTCGATCTTACTCTGCAGGTCGCCCGGCAGAAATCCCAGGTTCTCCCCGGCCTCGATCGCCGGCCTCGTCAGGATGATCTTTCCCACTTCATCCTGCTTAAATGCCTGAATGGCCATCGCCATTGCCAGATACGTCTTTCCCGTACCGGCCGGCCCGACGCCGAATACCATCATCTTTTCGCGGATCGCGTCCACATATTTCTTCTGTCCCAGCGTCTTCGGTTTGATCGGCTTTCCCTGGATTGTAAAACCGACGAGCTCTTTATCGATATCCACGAGGGATACCGAAGATTTTTCTTTCGTCAGGGCGAGCACATAGTCTACGTTTTGTTCGGTGATCGTATTCCCCCGCTGCGACATCGCGAGCAGTTCCGCGAATACCCGCTTTGCCTCCTTTACCGCCTGTTCGTCCCCGATTATTTTCACGGAGCCGTCGCGCAGGATCACCTCGACGCGGAGCGCGCGCTCGATCTTTTTTAAATGGGCATCCAGGCCGCCGAATATATTATTCTCATGATCTGCCGGAATATCAAGTATGCTCTGCTCCTGTGCCATCACGTTCTTCTTCCTTTCCACTCTTAAGCATCAGCTGTTTTTCTGACACCTCTTTCTGTTTCATTTCGGATACTTTCATCACGACGCTTCCGCGGCTTACAAACTCGTTCTGCTCTCTGGCCATTTGAAACGTCTGGTCTAACACCTCATATCCTTTTTCCTCATAAGTCATAACTCTTGCCGCCAGTTTCCGGCGCAGGAGTTCTTCTGCCTCCTGCTCGGTGTACTCGGCTTCCTGCGGTTCGTAATTCACGTACTTACGCCTGGTCACTTTCAAACTTGCCTGCAGGGGAATGAACACTTCATCCACACATACGCTACTTATTATATCATAACTGGAAGAATTATCAAACCATTTTAAGGGATTTTTTATAGAAAAACGAGTTCCGCCGCATTGAACCGTGTAAACGTCTACATCCTTCCCCGTTTTATTTTTATTCATATGCCGTATATTTATACGGTCTTCAAACTTTTTCTCCGTGACGATCGTCACCTCTCCCGCCGCGTGGACGCCGTTTTTTTTCACGACCGTATCACTGTCATCTTTGATTTCTACGATGCCGCGTATGAGGACGTCTCCTTTTTTGACCTCTGAGCCCTTTTTGACTTTCGCCGTTCCCTCTTTTGTGACGATACTCTCCACGGTGCCGCGGCACGGCGCGATGAGGTGGCACGGTCTGGTATCCATGACATCAGCCTTTTTCTCCGCCGTTCCTTCTTTCATTTTAATGTTCAGCACGCAGCCTTTTTCCTCCGCGGATACCCAGCTCATATTGTCGTAGCACTCCCGCAGGTTCCTCTCTATGCTGTCACAGTCGAGGTGGCTGCGTAGCATACCGGTGTAAACGCCCATCGCCGTCACCTCTTTGCGGATCGTCTCCTGCGTGTACTCCCTCTGCCCGTAATAATTGATCTGCCACACAAACATGGATAACACCCGAAGCACGACAAAAAACAGGATAAAACCGAATGTAAAGGTCCAGTCCCGCATCGCGTGTCCGCACACGAACGGCAGTCCCTTCTTTCTTCGTATGTGCGGCACAACGCTTGTTTTTCCCACAAACTTTTTCAGCATCCTGTAATCCTTCGCGTACATGCAGAACGTCACCCGTTTTTCTTCTGACTTGACGTTCCACAGCTTAATATCATGATGCCGGCATAAGTTCATAAAACGCTCCCACCGTCCCGAGCCGACACTACAGTCTATGTATCCCCGCAGCCATTTCAATTTCATTCCCCCATTCGATCAGCCGTCCTAAAACCGGATGAGGCTGATGTCATTTATTTTACCGCATACCCTGCACTCGTCCGGTTCGAACGATTCGATGCAGAGATCATTCCCGCACACCATTACTTTTACGTGCTTTCCCTGGAGCTTGATCGTCTCTTCCGTGTATTCAATGATCGATTTATAATTTTCGATAATGGCATACTCATCCCCATATGTCTTTACGATGGTGGCACCATCCAGTATGTCAGGCTGTAAGCCCATTTTTTTCGATATGGGATTCATATTCCACCTCGTACGCATTCGGTTATGTATTATTTTATGCGGGAGTGCCTGGCTTAGATACAAAAATTTGCAAAAAAAGAAAGAACGCAGAGCCTGCGTTCTTCCATCATATGTGCAATTATTTGAATTTCCTTTTACGAGCCGCCTCAGACTTTTTCTTACGTCTGACGCTTGGCTTCTCATAATGCTCTCTCTTCCGAATCTCCTGCTGGATCCCCGCTTTTGCACAGTTTCGCTTGAAACGGCGCAATGCACTGTCCAATGATTCGTTTTCTTTTACGATCACATTTGACATAATATCACACCTTACCTCCCTCCAGTTGTAGATTGTGCAAAATACAACTGTTTGGGTATTTTTCGCACTAACACATATTATAACACAAAATTTGGATACGTCAACCATTTTTGCTAAATTTATGACACAAATTCAACTAAATTCAAAATTTGTCTCTCTATTCGAAAAATGCCGGCGGGTTATAGCCGTAAAGCGGGATCCAGATCCTGCCCACTTCCCGCATTAGGAGAAGAAGCGTAATGATATAAAATAAAACCGCCGTTTTCCTCCACTTTTTATCATAAGCGATCAGCGCTATAACCAACGTTGCTATAATAATAAGCCACCTCATATACCTTCTCCTTTATACCATATCATGTTTCCAGACGGAAGGAGCGCAAACTCGCATTCCCATCCCCGGAAAACGTAAAGTAGAGCGCATGAATCCCGTCGGGAATGTCAACTTCCGCGGTGTACGGCTCCCAGACATTCGTAAACTCGATCGGTATCTCCGCCACGACCGGCCCGTCCCACACCAGCCGGACTTCAAACACGCCTTTGGCATAGCCGCGCGTCCAGATCGTGACGCGCCGGATCCCCTGACAGTCAAAATACTTAAATCCGGCCGTCGCGCCGTGTTCCATATTGGCAACATAGCCGGGTTCCTCATCTCCGTCCCGGCCGTCCTGCATGATCTTCGGAAACCGGCCGCCGCCCACATAAATGGAATCTTCTTCCGTGAACAGATTACAGGCCAGATAAGCCGGATACTCGCCTTCGCCTTTTAGCGGCCTGCCGTTTAATCCGCACGAAGTAAGCTCCGCCTGCGAAAAACTCCCGTCAGCCGAACGTTCGAGCCGTTCCGCGCACCCCTGCCGGCAATACCACGAACCGTTCGTGTGCCGGTGGTAAAAGATGTACCACTCGCCGCCGATCTCCACCAGGCTGCCGTGGTTATTGCTGCCATACGCCATCGGTTTTTCAGCCGGTTTATACGAATCGATATGTAGATCGCAGTTGCTCACGAGAACGCCGCGGTACGTAAACTCCCGGTCGGGAAACCGGCTCGTGGCATAGCACAGCTCGTGCATGACAGACGAGGAATAAATAAAATAATAGGTTTCTCCGATCTTTCGGATCGACGGCGCTTCGAAAAAGCCGTGGCCTTCAAATCCGGTCCCCCCGCTCTTCCACTCGGGCGGCGCCACGAATTTCGGCGCCTCTTTCACCGTCAGCATATCGGTATCCAGAACCGTCACCATCGCGCCGTTTCTCGAGGTGTCCCCCTGTCCGCAAAAGCCGGTATACAGATAGATACGGTCGCCTTCCCACAATACGCCCGGATCAAACTGCGGCTCGTCCCCTCCTCTCTCTCCGAGGAGCGTCCCGTCTTCATAGTGCACATAGCCGTAAAATTCATAACGGCCGGCCGGCGTATCGCACACCGCTACCGATACGACCGATACTTTATCCAGCACATAATACAGATAATATCTGCCATCGGGCCCCTTCACGACATCGGGCGCATAGAGGCACATCTTCCCCTCTTTGTTATACGGGTCTGCTGTTTTTTCATATATGACTCCCTCACAGCGCCAGTCTCCCAGATCGTCGACCGGAGCCGACCAGCACATATAATCGCCCAAACAAAATACGTGGCCGTTATACTTGTCATGTGACCCGTATACATATACCCTGCCGTCAAATACGTACGGTTCCCCGTCCGGTATGTATTCCCAGGACGGCAGATATGGATTGAACGCCTGTTTTTTCACACTATCCTCCATTCCGGAGCGTTTACGCGACGGGGCGACGAGAAATTCGCGAAGGCGATTTCTCGTCTGCCATCAGGGCTTATTTGTGACGCTCCGGCACAAATAGCCGTGTGAAAAATAAGCTATCGAGCTTATTTTTCACACTATCCCTTCTTTCTAGCTGATCTGCTCTTTCGCCGCCTCTTTTGCGCGCTTGAGGGCTTCTTCGATACCGGCTGGATTTTTACCGCCTGCCTGCGCCATATTCGGACGGCCGCCCCCGCCGCCTCCGACGAGTTTCGCGATTTCTTTTATGAGATTGCCGGCATGGGCGCCTTTTGCCACGGCGCCGTCCGTCGCCGTCGCCATCAGGTTCACCTTTCCGCCGTTTTCCGCAGCAAAGACAACGATCGCTTCCCCGAGTTTCTGCTTCGCCTCATCACCCAGATCCCGCATGCCGTTCATATCGACATCGGTGAGCCGGCTGATGAGTATCTTTACGCCGTTTAACTCTTCTGCCGCCGACATCATGTCGCCGGCCGCCGCTTTCGCCATCTTCGCCTTTAACGCATCATTCTCCTTTGCCAGCGCCTTACATTCCTCCTGCATCGCCGTGATCTTCTTCACGACATCCGCCGGCGCTGCTTTCAGCGCCTTTGCCGCCTGTTTTAGCTGCCGTTCCGTCTGGTCGTAGTACGCGATCAGTCCGGCGCCCGTCAGCGCCTCGATCCGCCTCACGCCGGCGGCAACGCCGCTTTCGGACAGGATCTTAAAGGCGGAAATGTTCCTCGTATTTTCCACATGGGTACCGCCGCACAGTTCCGAACTGAACTCACCCATCTGGACGACGCGGACTTTCTCCCCGTATTTCTCACCAAAGAGTGCCATCGCTCCCGTTTTCTTTGCCTCATCGAGCGTCATCTCCTTCGTCACGACCGGGAGGCCGCGCAAAATATTTTCATTGACGATCTGCTCTACCTTCGCGATCTCTTCGTCGGTCATCGGGGAAAAATGCGTAAAGTCGAAACGAAGCTTCTCCTGATCCACAAGCGATCCTGCCTGCTCGACATGGCTGCCCAGCACGAGACGGAGCGCTTTCTGCATCAGATGCGTCGCGCTGTGGTTGTTCGCCGTCAGATTCCTCCGGCTCTCATCGACGGAAAGTTTCACCGTATCGCCGGTGTGGATCGCGCCGGAAACCATTTTCCCCACATGGCCGATCTTCGTTCCCTGGAGTTTGACCGTATCGGCCACTTCAAATGTGCCCTCCGCTGTGGAAATCATTCCCGTATCGGCCGCCTGTCCGCCCATCGTCGCGTAGAACGGCGTTTCCTCCACGAGGATCGTCCCCTCCATCCCCTCGCTCAGCGTATCGACGATCGCATCGGCCGTCGTCAGCACCGTAACCTTCGACTCGTGCTCCAGTCTGTCATATCCGACAAACTGACTCGAAACGGCCGCGTCGATCGACTGGTATACCGTCACGTCCGCGCCCATGTAATTCGTCACTTCCCTGGCTTCACGCGCCGTCTTTCTCTGTACTTCCATCGCCGCCAGAAATCCTTCCTCATCGGCGGTAAATCCTTTTTCTCCCAGGATCTCAACCGTGAGGTCAACCGGGAAACCATACGTATCGTATAGTTTAAACGTATTTTCACCGGAGAGCACGGTTGTCCCTTCCTTCTTCATCTGCTCCATCATCTCGCCGAGGATCGAAAGTCCCTGGTCGATCGTCTTATTAAAGTTTTCTTCCTCTGTAGAAATCAGTTTCAATATATAATCCTTCTTATCCGCCAGCTCTGGATACCCGTCCGCTGACTCGCGGATCACAACCTCGCTCAGCTCGGCCAGAAAACGGCCGGAAATGCCGAGCAGCCTTCCATGTCTCGCCGCGCGGCGCAGCAGGCGGCGGAGCACATATCCCCTGCCCTCATTGGACGGCATGATCCCGTCCGACACCATGAACGTCACCGAACGGATATGGTCGGTAATGACGCGGATCGACATATCCGCTTTGTCTTCTTTCCCGTATTCCACATGCGCCAGTTCGCACACGCGGTCGCGGATCGCCTTGACCGTATCCACATCAAAGATCGAATCGACGTCCTGCATAATGACAGCCAGACGCTCCAGTCCCATACCGGTATCTATGTTTTTGTTTTCCAGTTCCTCATAATTCCCATTTCCATCATTGTCAAACTGGGTAAATACATTGTTCCAGATCTCGATGTAACGGTCACATTCACATCCGACCGTGCAATCCGGCTTGCCGCAGCCGTATTTCTCCCCGCGGTCAAAGTAGATTTCCGAACACGGTCCGCACGGCCCGGCGCCGTGCTCCCAAAAATTATCTTCCTTTCCAAAGCGGAAGATCCTCTCTTTCGCGATGCCGATCTCCTTATTCCAGATGTCAAACGCCTCGTCATCTTCGACATAGACCGACGGATACAGCCTGTCCTCCGGTATTTCCAATGTCTTTGTCAAAAATTCCCACGACCAGGCGATCGCCTCATGCTTAAAATAGTCGCCGAACGAAAAGTTCCCGAGCATCTCAAAAAATGTGCCGTGACGCGCCGTCTTTCCTACATTTTCAATATCCCCCGTGCGGATACATTTCTGGCAGGTCGCCACGCGCGTCCGCGGCGGGATCTCCTGCCCGGTAAAATATGGTTTCAGCGGGGTCATCCCGGCATTGATGAGCAGTAAGCTCTTATCATTTTGAGGGATGAGGGAAAAACTCTTCATGACAAGATGCCCTTTCCCCTCAAAGAATTGCAAAAACATGTTTCTCAGTTCATTTAATCCATATGATTTCACGGTATATTGCCTCCTGCCTTTTCATCTAACATATATAATAATGATGTTGGGGTCAAAAGGTATTTTGGCCTTTTGACCCTGACATCATAGTAACACAAAC
>CAJTTQ010000019.1:0-3003 GCA_910579145.1 uncultured Eubacterium sp. | reverse complement strand
GCGCCCTTTACTCGCGGATCTGTCCGTTTCCTAAAATAATATATTTGGTACTCGTCAGCGCCAAAAGTCCCATCGGCCCCCTGGCGTGGAGTTTCTGCGTGCTGATCCCGATCTCCGCCCCGAAGCCAAACTCGAACCCATCCGTAAAACGGGTGGAGGCGTTCACATAAACGGCGGCCGCGTCGATCTCATTTAAAAACTTCATCGAATTTTCATAATTCTCCGTCACGATCGACTCAGAGTGCCCAGTATTATAGCGGTTGATATGCGCGATCGCCTCATCGACGCTGTCCACGATCTTCATGGAAATGATCTTATCCAGATATTCCGTGCCAAAATCTTCCTCGGACGCGGGAACGATACCGACGTCGTATGTTCTCGCGCGCTCATCCCCCCGGATCTCGACGCCGTGATCGTACAACGCCTGGCAGATCGCAGGAACCGCTTTTCCCGCCACCGCCTCGTGGATGACGAGCGACTCACACGCATTACAGACACCGAGACGCTGCGTTTTCGCGTTGACAATGATGGGGACAGCCATATCCAGATCGGCAAATTCATCCACGTATACGTGGCAGTTCCCCGTCCCTGTCTCAATGACCGGCACCGTACTTTTTTCTACAACTGTCTTGATCAGGCCGGCCCCGCCGCGCGGGATCAGCACATCGATGTATTCGTTCATCCTCATGAGCTGTTTCGCCGTCTCCCTCGATGTATCGGCCACGAGCTGGATCGCATCGGCCGGCAGCCCCTTTTTCGCCAGCGCCTGCCGGATCACATCGACGATCGCGGTATTCGAGTGGATCGCGTCGCTTCCGCCCCGCAGGATCACGGCGTTTCCCGTCTTAAAGCAAAGAGCGAACGCATCGGCTGTCACATTCGGGCGCGACTCATAAATAATCCCAATGACGCCGATCGGCACACGGCGCTGTCCGACCTGAAGGCCGTTTGGCAGCGTTTTCATCGAAAGGACTTCCCCGACCGGATCGTCCAGTCCCACGACCTGCTTCAATCCTTCCGCCATCGCCCGGATCCGGTCATCGGTCAGCCGCAGACGGTCGATGAGGGATTCCTTCATCCCAGCCGCTTCCGCGTGGTCAATGTCTATGTTATTTTTTTCTAATATGTCGCCGGCGCACCGGACAAGTTCCTCTGCCACAAACAGCAGGCCCTCGTTCTTTTTTACAACCGGCAGGCGGTTCATATCCGCGGCGGCTGACCGGGCAGCCAGTCCCATCTGTTCTAGTGTCATGATCTGGGTTCCTCCTTTTTCTCTATGACGATATCTCTGTTGATCCTCTATAACAATTCTATCTTGCAACTATGCTTTTTTGTTTTTTTATCATAGCTGATACCAACTGCAAGTACCTTTTGTTTCTCATTCGTGTTACTTCCTGCCCTTTTATGAAATTTCAGGGCGTACTTTTTGTCTATGATCTGCCGTATTGCATGCTCCGGCGAATCGTTCACTTTGAGTTCTAAAATACTCCCCTCTGATTTTGTCTCTTCCTTTGGATAAAAAATGAAATCCACATATCCAACGCCTGCCTTATCTTCCCGTTCCACAAAATAGAAATCCCTGGCCGAAAGATATACCAAATTGACAACCGCCGCTAATTCCGCCTCACTGTTATACGCCAATAAAGGGGTCTCCGTATTATGGGCAAATTCTAAAATATCAACCATTGTATCCGTATCACCGGCAAGCGTCGCGCGAAGCATCCGCTCCGATTCCCTCGCCAGAAGATAAATATATCCCAATGATGCTTCTTTTTGCAGCATATGCTCAAATTCATCCATCAATTCCTTATTGGGAATGGAAACCATTCCTTTCTCATAACTCAGAAATCCGTAGACGACCATCGCCGAAAAAATCTCATCCCGTGTTTTTAAGTTCATGGACGAAGCCGCGTACTCCTGCACTTTTACCGGAACGGCCTCACCACACACCATACGTGCCAGATCATCTCTCACATCATCCACATTATTCTTGATATAATAAAAAATCTCATCATACGGCCCTGCGCTCGTCCAGTAACTCTCTAAGTGATTAAACCGCAATGCCTGCACAACAGAGCGTGGATTATATACATGCTCACCCGAAGCCGTATGATATCCATTATACCACTCTCTCAATTCTTCCTGCGTGAGGGCGGGCTGCTCACAATTTGTCAGATACCGCTCATATAAGTTCGTGACCTCTGCTTCCGTAAATCCAAAATAATCACTAAATGCTGGTGATCTTGCCATCGTAAATTCAACAAACATATTTAACTCGGAACCGCTCGAGTACTTTGCGGTCGGAAGGATTCCTGTCATATAGGCAAACTGTACATATTGTTTATCTTTCAACAAGTTACTCAAAAACATGATAAATTCTTTTCTATCCTGATCGGAAACAAAGTCCTGATGAAAGATAAAATCCCACTCATCAAATACAAAAATGAACCTCATTGAAGAATCTCTGGCATAAAGTTCTGTCAAGATATCCCACAGCGTCTCTGCCCCATCTATTTCCACATCTGGAAACTCTTTTTTCAAATCCCCGATCAGCCTTTTTTCCACCCGTTCTATGTACTGCTCATACGTCCGGCAATGCCGCGGCAGTTCATGAAACGAAATAGAAATAACCGGGTATTGGTTTAAATGCTCACAGTAACCGGCGGACTGCGCGATCAGAAGAGGATTAAATAAAGTACTGGAATCACACGCCTTTGAAAAGAAGGAGGCAATCATGTTTGCCATAACTGTTTTACCAAAACGCCGCGGTCTCGTAATGCAGATACAGTCTCCCCCGGTCTCCACAAATGGGAACAGCTTCTCTAACATCCGGGTCTTATCCACAAAATAAGGTTTTCGCATCTCGTTTTTATAGAGCGTGTAAGGCGCCTGGCTGTTCAGATACATCCCCATTCGTTTTTCCTCCTCTCCAGTCAAACTCTGTTGCTGTAGTCAGCACCAAAAATCCCTATGCAATTGATCAAAATCGTTTCAAAAGGACGA
>CAJTTQ010000018.1:39985-40876 GCA_910579145.1 uncultured Eubacterium sp. | reverse complement strand
ATTGAGTATTCTTGGAGTGGTCCTATGTATGAAACGACAATAAATTCTACAACAAATACAACAGGGCAGGAAATAACCAAAGGAAAGGGCGGTAAAATGACAGCAGGTGCAATAATCGGAACTGCGATTATGCCGGGAGTTGGAACTGTTGTCGGAGCCGCGATAGGTGCGGGAGGGAAGAAGACGAAAAAGAAAAATTCACAGTCTAATACACGCAGCATACATAGACAGAGAGAAATATTGACTCCTGCTACGTTAAAATTCAAAAATACTGATACAGGCAATATAGTAAGCATTGTAATCGGGTGCAATTCTTTGATTGACAGCCAAATAAAAGGTTTTGTAATTACAAAAGAACAGTCCGTACACGATATATCAATCGAAACATCAGATGCACTAAAAGGAATAAAAGCACTTAAGGAATTATTAGATATGGGCGCAATTACGCAAGAAGAATTTAATACAAAAAAACACCAGCTATTGAACCAGTAAAAGGAAAACCCGCTCAGATCCACAAATGCTGAACGGGTTTAAATAGATACCCTAAAGATGATATTTACAACCAAAAAAATATTGTATCATCTTCAGGGACAGATTGCAAGTGAACTAACGAGAAAATCTCGTAAGTTCGCAACCTGTATTTTTTATACCCATTTTAAGGAGAATGATATTATGAAAATCGAAAAACTCCCCTCCGGATCCTACCGGATCAGGAAAATGTACAAAGGAAAGTCGTACCAGATTGTGACCGATTACAAACCTACACAAAAAGAAGCAATCTAGATGATGGCGGACGAGCTGAAGAAAGCCGGTTCGAAAACCTCCTGTCTTACATTTAAAGAAGCTTCGGAAAATTACGTGAATATGAAAAGAAACGTACTGTCTCCACGA
>CAJTTQ010000018.1:39706-39975 GCA_910579145.1 uncultured Eubacterium sp. | reverse complement strand
ATTCCGAGATGGCCGGCAGATTCCCCGGGTGGTTTAACGATCTTGTGGTTTTAGATATTTCCCAATTAGAGATAAACCGATTGGTGAACGAACTATCAAAGACCAAATCACCGAAGACCGTCAGGAACTATCACGGCTTTATATCCGCTGTTTCGGGGACTTTTAACCCAGGCCTAAAGATTTCCACCACCTTGCCACAAAAAGTAAAAAATGAGCCGTATATACCTTCGGATGAGGATGCGAGAAGAATCCTGGAATATGCAAAGGAT
>CAJTTQ010000018.1:34681-39633 GCA_910579145.1 uncultured Eubacterium sp. | reverse complement strand
AATCAAAAAAATAACATATTTTTAATTAAAACAAATTAAGAAATATAAAACCCGAAACCTATTTATTCTAGATGGTTTCGGGTTTTATAAACGAAAAAACGGGGTTGACATTCTTATGCGGATAACAGGACTTGAACCTGCACGGGGATCCCCCACTAGAACCTAAATCTAGCGCGTCTGCCAATTCCGCCATATCCGCTCATACCTCCCCTATCCTACCATTATCGCACCAAGTTGTCAAACACTTTTTTTCTAATGTTCGCCCAAAAATCTACGTATCCGCTTCATCTTCTCTTTTGTCATACGATACCCGTGCCAGTAAGCAGCCTCCAATTTCTGCACGCTGTCCTCAAAACTATTGATCAGATAATTAGGACGGATGATCATAGCCTTTCCATCCTTTTCCAACTGTTCACATTTCTTTATAATATCGTTATAGCGGTCTGCCCTTGACAAAATCGCCTCCCGCATCGCAGGGAATTTCCCTGCCAGCACACGCGCGCCAAGCCTGTCATATTTTCCGATACGCTTCACAAACCCTTTTGGCTGGGTGAGAACGATCACGAGTTTATCACAGCCATCCTGCACCGCCTTTTCCACCGGCACCGGATCGGCAATCCCGCCGTCGTAATATTTTTGTCCGTCGATCTCAATCGCCGGAAAAAACATCGGCATCGCACAGGTGGCGCGGAGGATCGAATACTTTTCATCCATCTTCTTCGTATCCATGTATTCCGCTTCTCCTGTTTCCGCGTTCGTCACACCGGCAAGGCAGCTTCCTTCATAATCCATAAATGTTTGTTTGTCAAACGGAACCAGCTCATCCGGGATCTCCCCAAACACGAAATCCAAACCGAACAGACTGCGGCACTTACGGTAATTCCTCTTGCCGACATATCTTTTATCATTCCGATACTTTTGCACGATTTCTAAATTCCTGCCCTTTTGCCTGGAAATATACGAAACCCCGTCCGATATCCCGGCAGAAACGCCGATGCAATACGGCAGCATGATATCGGCAGACAGCAAGGCATCCATCACTCCCGAACTGAAAATAGGACGGAACGTCCCGCCTTCCAAAACCAATCCCTGCATCTTTTCCCTCTTTTCTGCGCCTGATTGCCGCGCACAAAAACTAAAACCAATTTATATCTACGTAAAGAATAGCATATTACAAACTACATGTCAATACATATACTATATTATGCGGTTTTAAAAACCACATCACAAAAACCACATGCGCCCCAAAACAAAAACCCCTCCTGTTTCATTCTAACCAAACAGAGAGGGGTTTATCAACATATTCAGGACGACAGGCCTATCTTTTCCGCGCTGCCGCAGATGTACGATCAGCAGTAGGAACTAAACAGCATCCCCGTATAGATTGAGGCCGCATACGCGTATCCGACGCTTCCCCTGCTCAGATGCGCATAGCTGAACACCTTCTTTTCTACATATTCCATCGGGTTCATGCTCATATACTCACATTTTTCTTTCAGATCACCCATAAACGCTTCCGGTACTTCAAACTCCTGATCCTCCCGGATGCCAAGAAAACCGTCATCATCAACCGAAAACCCAGCCGCTTCAAGCTCTCCCCGGTACTCAGACACCAGGGCACGCAGTTCGCATCCCGGACGGGACGGTTTGTGTTTCAGCAGACCGTACTCATCGCTCCGCTCCAAAAGCCGGTTAAAAAGCTCAACCGCCGTCTGCGCATGTTCCCTCGATTCTTCAGGGTCTCCTTCCAGCGTGTTCTGCACCGCTTCACTCATTTCCATAGACAATTCTTTCACATCCAGCGCATAGGTCTGCGTCTCTGGAGAAAGCCGGACCATAGCTAAAGGATTGGACTTATTTAAAGAAACGATGCTCTTATATTTATTTTTTAATTCCTGACGATTATGTACGTTCGTCTTAGGAGACACTTTGGGAATATATCCGCCAATAAAATAATTATACGCTTCAACCATGAAATCACCGCCTTTACTGTAAAATGAGCAGACCAGAACTCTAATAACTCGATATTATTATACTACATCTTTCCATTTTTTGCAACCAAAAATCAGACATTTAGGAGAAAAAGAGCGGAAAAAATTTTATAAAATTACGCCGCTTTTTTGTTGCTTTTTTCTAGATAATGCTTTAAAATATAATTATTGATTTTGAACAAAATTAACTTAAAATGAAAGGATGGTTTACAAAACATGAACAACATGCCAGAAATGAAAATCGGAATTGTTGCAGTGAGCCGTGACTGTTTCCCAGAATCGCTTTCTGTAAACAGAAGAAAAGCATTGGTTGAGGCCTATACCAAAAAATATGACGCAGCAGATATTTATGAGTGCCCGGTTTGTATCGTCGAGAGCGAAATCCACATGGTACAAGCTTTAGAGGACATTAAAAAAGCTGGTTGTAACGCGCTTTGCGTATATCTTGGAAACTTCGGACCTGAAATTTCCGAAACTCTTCTCGCAAAACACTTTGACGGGCCGAAAATGTTTGTAGCCGCTGCCGAAGAGACGGCAAAAGACGGCGGACTGATCCAGGGCCGCGGAGATGCTTACTGCGGTATGCTGAACGCGAGCTATAACCTGAAGCTCCGTAACGTAAAGGCATACATACCGGAATATCCAGTAGGAACCGCAGAAGACTGCGCCGACATGATCCATGAATTCGTACCGATCGCGCGCGCCGTTTACGCACTGAATAACCTGAAGATCATCAGCTTCGGACCTCGTCCGCTGAACTTCCTTGCCTGCAACGCTCCGATCAAGCAGCTTTACAATCTCGGTGTTGAGATCGAAGAGAACTCTGAGCTTGACCTGTTTGAATCCTTCAACAACCACGCCGGCGATTCCAGAATTGCTGAAGTGGTAGAAGACATGAAAAAAGAGCTTGGCGAAGGAAACAAAAAACCGGAAATCCTGGAGAAGCTTGCCCAGTACGAGCTCACACTCCTCGACTGGATCGAAGAGCACAAAGGCTATCGCAAATACGTTGCCATCGCTGGAAAATGCTGGCCGGCTTTCCAGACACAGTTTGGTTTCGTACCTTGTTACGTAAACAGCCGTCTGGCAAGCAGAGGCATTCCTGTTTCGTGCGAGGTTGATATTTACGGTGCGCTTTCCGAGTTTATCGGAACGATCGTGAGCCAGGATGCCGTCACTCTGCTCGACATCAATAACTCTGTACCACAGGATCTGTATGACGAAGACATCAAGGGCAAATATGCAGATTACACGCTGAAAGATACATTTATGGGATTCCACTGCGGAAATACCGCTTCCAGCAAGCTTTCCTTCTGCGAGATGAAATACCAGATGATCATGGCTCGTTCCCTTCCGATCGAAGTTACGAACGGAACACTCGAAGGCGACATCGCTCCTGGCGATATTACGTTCTTCCGTCTCCAGAGCACAGCCGACACGAAACTGCGGGCTTACATCGCACACGGTGAAGTTCTTCCGGTTGCTACGAGAAGCTTCGGTTCCATCGGAATTTTCGCGATCCCGGAGATGGGTCGTTTCTACCGCCACGTACTGATCGAGGGCAATTATCCTCATCACGGTGCTGTTGCATTCGGTCATTTTGGCAAGACATTATACGAAGTATTCAAATACATCGGTGTAGAGGTGGATGAAATCGGTTATAACCAGCCGGCTGGCGTACGTTATCCGACAGAAAACCCATTTGCCTGATGATCTTTTATAGGAGCAGAACATGGTTTGTGCGGATGTGTTTCCGAGAGTACCTTCTTTCTGCAGGCCATTTGTATACAGTAAAAAACAACCTGCTAGCGACCCCTTTCCGGGTCGCTAGTGTAACATTTTGCGACAATTTGCAAACACACGTAACACAAATACTTACTTTCCATATATAGAGAGGAGAACCATTTATTATGTATTACATAGGCGTTGACCTCGGTACCTCTGCTGTCAAACTTCTACTCATGGAAGCAGATGGAACCATTAAAAATATCGTATCAAAAGAATATCCGCTCTCGTTCCCAAATCCCGGCTGGTCAGAACAACGTCCAGAGGACTGGTGGGATGCTGTGACTACCGGCATCAAAGAACTCACGGACGGCTTTGACGCCGCACAGGTGGCGGGCATCAGCTTCGGCGGACAGATGCACGGACTTGTCATTTTGGATAAAGATGACAATGTGATCCGTCCGGCTATTCTGTGGAACGACGGCCGTACGACAAAGGAGACAAACTATCTCAACGACGTGATCGGGAAAGACAAACTTTCCGAGTATACGGCAAATATCGCATTCGCCGGCTTTACCGCGCCGAAGATCCTTTGGGTAAAAGAAAATGAACCGGAAAACTTCGCTAAAATCGAAAAGATCATGCTTCCGAAAGACTACATCGCTTATAAGATGACCGGTGTACACAGCTGTGATTACTCCGACGCTTCCGGTATGCTTCTGATGGACGTAAAAAATAAGTGCTGGTCAAAGGAAATGATGGAAATCTGCTCCGTGAAGGAAGAACAGCTTCCAAAACTCTTTGAGAGTTATGAAATTACCGGAACCCTCACCGAAGACGCAGCTTCGCAGCTCGGACTGACGACGGCGTGCAAGATTGCTGCCGGCGCTGGCGATAACGCGGCGGCTGCCGTTGGGACGGGAACGGTCGGCGACGGTGGATGTAATATTTCACTCGGTACTTCCGGGACGATTTTCATTTCCAGCAAGGAATTTGGCGTGGACAAATTTAACGCCCTCCATTCCTTTGCGCACGCAGACGGCAACTACCACCTGATGGGATGTATGCTGAGCGCCGCTTCGTGCAATAAATGGTGGATGGACGATATCATCGGGACAAAAGATTATCCGGCAGAACAAAAACCGATCACCGATGAAAAACTCGGGGAAAATAATGTTTACTATCTTCCGTACCTGATGGGCGAGCGTTCCCCTCATAACAATCCAGACGCGAGGG
>CAJTTQ010000018.1:0-34570 GCA_910579145.1 uncultured Eubacterium sp. | reverse complement strand
TCGATGGATTCCACCAGAGCCGATATGACACAGGCCGTACTGGAAGGCGTCGCATTTGCCATCCGTGATTCCTTCGAGGTGGCAAAAGACCTCGGTATCAAGATCGAGGAAACGAAGATCTGCGGCGGCGGCGCGAAGAGTCCTCTTTGGAGAAAGATCATCGCTAACGTACTGAACATCAAAGTGAACATCATCGAGAGTGAAGAAGGCCCCGGTCTCGGCGGCGCGATGCTGGCCGCTGTGGCCTGTGGAGAATACGCATCGGTGGAAGAAGCGGCAGCAAAGATCGTAAAAGTGGTCGATACCGTGGAACCGGATGCTTCCCTCGCGGCAAAATATGATAAGAAGTACGCGAAGTTTAAAGAAATTTATCCTACTGTAAAAGCACTGTATGATACGCTGAAAGCGTAAACCATTTCTCAAAAACCGAACAGCTTCCCCGTAAATCTGCCGTGTGTCCTCTATAGATCCTCACGGCAGACCGGGAAATCTGTTCGGTTTTTTATCTATCTCGTTTTTTTAACCCGTCTGCTTTTTCGTCTGTCCAGGCTTTTTCTTCAGCGGACTTCCCATGCCACGATAGGTCACGGGAAAGAATCACAAAAGTTCATTGATCGTTTTTACTCCCGTTTCAACAGCATTGTTAAAGCTGTGCCCGTAAATGTTCGTCGTCGTCGATACTTTTATGTGGCCTCCCAGTTTCGCCACATCCACCGCACTCATTTTCGTCATAAGTAAGCTCAGATTTGTATGGCGTAGATCGTGGTAACGTATGTAACGGAAGCCATTGGCGTGGATGAACCGCGCCCAGCGCTTCATCACGTTATTCGGATGCCACGGCCCTCCGTCTTTTTCCCGCAGCACAAAATCCGGTTTGTTTTTATACAGATACCCGTAGTTCTTGCGGTCTTTTTTTTGCTGCTGCTCCGCCCGCTGTAAAATGTCATGCAGCGCGTCGGGAATGCCGATCTGCCGCACCGTATGATTTTTTGTGTGGTTCATCTTTACGATCTCCTTTCCGGCCGTCGTCCGCACTTCACAGATCGTCAGGACACGATTCACCATATCCACATTATCCCACCTCAGCGCGCACACCTCTTCGCGCCGGCAGCCGCAGTACAGCGCGATACCGGCAGATACTTCGAGACCGATCTTTTCGGAAGATTTCAGCGCCGCCAGGATCTCCCTCGCCTCCTCCGGCTGGTAAATGTGGTGGAAAAACGGCTCCTGCTTCAAGGGCCTGATCTTTCGCACCGGATTGACCTCGATCCCATAAACCTCACTGTTTTCCACCATGTATTCAAACAGCGTCATGAGATGTGTCCGATGCTTGTTGATCGTATTGCTGCTTAAACTTTTCGAGGACTTTAAAAAGGTAAAATAGGTGAGGATTTCCTTTGTTGTCATATCACAAAGCGGAAAGTCCTTTCCCCAAAACGATAGGATATGACGCTGTAAATTGGCCGTAAACACCCATGTCGTCTTAGAATTCCCAACATAATTGATGTTCGTGTTCCAGTCCTCCATTAAATCCCCCAGCTTTTTCACCTCTGTTTCCTTTGTGTTTCCCTGATCCTTATGCTGCCCGCCAAATGCACCATAGATCACGTTGTCCTTTTCAAAAACCTTCACTTTCATTTCCTCCTACATTAAAATTGGCTATAGGAATCATAGCTCCTACAGCCAATTTTAAACGATTTTTGAAAAGAAATATATCACTAGCGCAAAAGAACGAGCGGATTTACCGTTTCTCCCTTTTGCTTTACCTGATAGTAAAGATTTGCGCCCTCTACGGAATAATACTTTGTCGGTTTGGCGATCTTGCCGATCACCTGTCCTTCGCTGACCTCATCTCCTTTTGAGACTGTTAGGTCTTTGAGCTGCCCGTACACAACCTTAAAATCATCTCCGATCGCTATCGTGACTGTCGTACCAGTCTCATCGTTCGTCTCGATGCTTTTTACCACACCGCTCGAACTGGACTTTACACTCTCGCCCACTTTGCTTCCGATGATCAGGGCCGGGTTCGTCTTAAACTGGGACAAAGTAGGAAAAAATACGACCTTGTCCGCGCTGTACTCGATCAGAATGTCACCCTCGACCGGCCAGAGAAGTCCTGTTTCCTGGTCAAAATGAAGCTTGTCCTCCACACTGGTTTTCTTACTTTTCATCGTCGTTTTTGCCTTCTTTGGCGCAGGCGTCGCTTCTTTCACTTCTGATTTCACGTTATCCGTCGTCGCGTCCTCTACCTCCGGGGAAAACGTGGCAGAGGGCGCTTCTGTCATAACCGGCGCTTCCGTTTCCCGCGCGACGACCGCATTCTCCTGTTCACCGCTTCCGTCGGAAAAGACATTCATACAAATGAAACCAAATGCCGCCAGGCATACGATCCCACAAATAAGCGATATATAAAACCCTTTTTCCTTATAAAACATGTAAATCACCTCAATTCAAGTTTTATAAATAGTCTTGCCTGAATTGAGGTGATTATTCAATGTATCCAGCTGCAAATTTTGGAAACGAAAAGAAATTTTAATACAAGATCCTGCCGTCCGCCACCTGCCTCAAATGTTTCCCATAACTGGACTTGCCATACAATTGTGCCGATGCCAATAGCTTCTCCTTGTCGATCCATCCGTTTTTATAGGCGATTTCTTCTACCGCCGACAGCATGATACCCTGCCGTTTTTCAATCACTTTTACGAACTCGCTCGCATCTGCCAGCGCATCCATCGTTCCGGTATCCAGCCAGGCGTATCCGCGCCCGAGCGTAATGACGTTTAGCGCACCCTCTTCCAAGTACATGCGGTTCAGATCCGTGATCTCCAGTTCGCCGCGCGCCGAAGGTTTTACTTTCTTGGCCAATTCTACGACCCGGTTATCGTAAAAATACAATCCTGTCACGGCATAATTTGATTTGGGATGTTCCGGCTTCTCTTCGACCGAGACCGCTTTTCCATTTTCATCAAATTCGACAATACCGAAACGCTCTGGATCGTCGACATAATATCCAAATACGGTCGCGCCGTGTTCCCGCGCCGCTGCCTCCCGCAAATGCGCTCCCAGTCCGCTGCCGTAAAAAATATTGTCACCAAGCACCATGGCGCACGAATCACCGTCTATAAATTCCTCACCGATCAAAAACGCCTGTGCCAGTCCGTCCGGACTCGGCTGCACCTTGTACTCCAGGTGGATGCCGAAATTCGAACCGTCGCCTAGCAGCCGCTCAAAATTCGGCAGGTCGACCGGGGTCGAGATGATCAGGATATCCCGGATCCCCGCAAGCATGAGCGTCGAAAGCGGATAATAGATCATCGGTTTATCATACACCGGCAGCAACTGTTTCGATGTCACCATCGTCAACGGATATAATCTCGTACCGGAACCACCGGCTAAAATAATTCCTTTCATGACAATCTCTCCATTCCTGTAAGTACTTTTGGCGTTTTAACTCGTCCATGCCTGCCGATCACAAACCGGCGTCCTTTGCCTTTTCCACTTCGACGATCGCTTCCTTTTTCATCGGAATCCGGCAGTTTTTATTGCTTCCAAATTCAACGATAACGACATCATCCGTCATGTCGATGATCACGCCGTAAAATCCGCTCGTCGTAAGGATGCTGTCACCAACTTCGACGCTTGCCACCATCGCCTGACGTTCCTTCTCCTGCTTCCTCTGTGGGCGGATCGCGATAAAGTAAAACGCTCCGATGATCACGACCACATAAATCAACATACCTACTGTTCCCATTTTAAGTACCTCCTAGTTAGAATACAAGATCTAATTCTCTCCTGATGCCATTAAATCTATCTTCTTCTTTTTATATTGCGCAAAGCAATGATTTCCAATCGCTTCACGGACTTCACTCATCATTGTATTATAAAAATAGAGATTATGCAAGACCAATAATCGAAGTGCCAGCATTTCTTTTGCCTTGAGCAGATGCCGGATGTAGGCGCGGGAATAGTGGCGGCACGCGGGGCACTGACACCCTTGTTCGATCGGCCGGTCGTCAAGTTCATACTTTTTATTCATTAAATTCATTTTTCCGAGGTTTGTATACGCATTTCCATGCCTGCCGTTTCTCGCCGGATATACGCAGTCAAAAAAGTCCACGCCGCGTTCCACGCCTTCCAGTATGTTCTCGGGCGTTCCCACCCCCATCAGATACACCGGCTTTTCGGCTGGGAGTTCCGGCACGACCGCATCCAGAATGCGGTACATCTCCTCATGGCTTTCACCGACGGCAAGCCCGCCGACCGCATAGCCGTCGAGATCCATCCCGCTGATCTCCTGCGCGTGGCGGATACGGATATCCTCAAATGTGCCGCCCTGATTGATACCAAACAGCAGCTGCTTTTGATTGATCGTGCCTTCTGTCGCATTCAGTTCCTGCATCTTTTTCTTACAGCGCTCGAGCCACCTCGTCGTCCGCGCCACCGATGCCTCCATATAGTCCCGCGTCGCCGGGTGCGGCGCGCACTCGTCAAACGCCATCGCGATCGTGGATGCCAGATTTGACTGGATCTGCATACTCTCCTCCGGCCCCATAAAAATTTTCCTGCCGTCGATATGGGACTGGAAATATACGCCCTCTTCCTTGATCTTGCGCAGCCCTGCCAGGGAAAACACCTGAAAACCGCCGGAATCAGTCAAAATCGGCCTGTCCCAGTTCATAAACCGGTGCAGTCCGCCGAGCTGCCGGATCACATCGTCTCCCGGACGCACATGGAGATGGTACGTATTAGACAGTTCCACCTGTGTTCCAATCTCTTTTAGATCCATCGTCGATACGGCCCCTTTGATGGCCGCTGACGTCCCTACATTCATGAACACCGGCGTCTGGATCTCTCCGTGCGGGGTATGGAACACACCCCGTTTTGCTCGTCCTTCTCTTGCTATTATTTCAAACATACTGCTCCTGTTCCTTTACTATTTTGTAAAAAGTTTCGCAAACCGTATATATAACCAAAGCATAATCGGAAGCAGGATCGAACCTCCCAGACATGCCTTAAACAATCCGCTTGACGCCGGTGACGTCGTCAACGCTGCGATCAGCGTAACCACATACATGAGCGCGAGCAGCACCGCCCCGACGGCTGCCATGACCCGGGCGCCTTTCGGGTACGAACTTTTTGGTTCTTCATCCATTTTCTTTTCCATGGGATCCTCCATTCTTTATTTTCCTTAAATGTTCTTTTAACTCTTTCTCCCTCCCCATATCTGACAATTCATAAAATTTCATATCCCGTATCTCGTCTGGCAGATACTGCTGATCCACATAATGGTTTTCATAATCATGGGCATACTGATAGCCGATACCGTGCCCGAGCTTCGCCGCCCCTTTGTAGTGGGAGTCCTGAAGGTACGATGGGATTTTATGGTTTGGATGACTGGCTACATACTGCATCGCCGCATCGATCGCCGTTATGGCAGAATTGCTTTTCGGCGCGCAAGCCACATATGCGGCCGCCTGCGCCAGTACGATACGAGCCTCCGGCAGTCCAAGCCGCTCGACAGCCTGCGCCGCCTGTACGGCAACGACGAGCGCCTGCGGGTCGGCATTTGACACATCCTCCGATGCACAGATCATGATCCTGCGGGCGATGAACTTTATGTCTTCCCCCGCGTAAAGCATGCGCGCCAGATAATAGACCGCTGCATCCGGATCGGAACCGCGCATACTTTTTATAAAGGCTGAAATCGTATCGTAATGATTATCTCCCGTTTTATCATACCGCAGAACCCGTTTTTGGATGCACTCCTCTGCCACTTTAGCGGTGATATGGATGCGGCCATCCCCCGAGCGGCTTGTCGTCAGCACGCCGAGTTCAATGGCATTGAGCGCCATCCTGGCATCTCCTCCGCAGACATCAGAAAAAAATTCGAGAGCCTCTTCCTCGATCACCGCATGGAAGCTTCCCAACCCCTTTTCCTCATCAGTTACGGCCCGCAGGAGAAGAGACTTGATATTGTCTTTCGACAGCGGATGCAGTTCAAAAATAATAGAGCGCGAAATCAGGGCTCCATTCACCTCAAAATAAGGATTTTCTGTCGTCGCCCCGATCAGGATCACGGTTCCATCCTCCACAAAGGGCAGAAGATAATCCTGCTGGCCCTTATTGAACCGATGGATCTCATCGATAAAGAGAATGGTCTTTCTCCCGTACATGCCCATGTTTTCCTTCGCCTTCGCCACGACCGCTTCCATATCCTTTTTTCCGGCTGCGGTAGCGTTGATCTGCAGAAACTCCGCCTTTGTCGTTCCCGCGATCACTTTGGCCAGCGTTGTTTTTCCTGTACCGGGCGGGCCGTACAACAAAATGGAACTGAGCTTGTCCGCCTGGATCGCCCGGTAAAGAAGCTTGTCCCTGCCTATGATGTGCTCCTGTCCGACTACCTCGTCGAGCGTCGACGGGCGCAGGCGGGAGGCAAGCGGAGACTCTGCTTCCTTATTCTTCTCATTCATATATTCCAGTAAATCCACGTCTCATCACCTCGGTCTATCTTTCCCTTCCCGCCAGTTTTATCCGTAACTTCCTGCTCAAAGGCCATTACGTGATCTTCGGGGATCGTATAAACAAGTTCCACAGCTTCCGCGTATTCGGCCTTTTCTTCCGACAGATCAAACTCCGCGGCGATATGCTGGATCTTTCCCAGATCCGTATAATCCGTCCTGACCGTCACATGATACCCTCTGCGCTTTTCTACAACCGCACAGTTATCTAACCCCTGCTTGGCAGCGGCCGAATACGCCCGTACGAGCCCTCCGGTTCCTAAAAGCGTTCCACCAAAATACCTTGTCACCACGACGAGCACATCGTGGATCCCGCGTCCCGTGATCACATCGAGGATCGGACGCCCGGCCGTGCCGGAAGGCTCCCCGTCATCACTGCACCTCTCCGTCTCATTTTTCTCCCCGAGCACATAAGCAAAACAGTTATGTCTGGCATCGTAGTGTTTTTTCCGCACACTGGCAAGAACATCCAGCGCCTCGTCTTCCGTTTTTATTGGAAAAACCTGGGCGATAAACCGTGATTTCTTTTCCACCACTTCTCCCGTACCGCCCTCTAGAACAATTTTCAGAGGTAAACACATCGTTTTCGATTCCTTTCGCGATTTCTTATGTGATTCTTTACATTAGTTTACTAATTTTTCTTTTCCTTTGCAAGTCTTTTTGTTATAATGATAATAATATGGAGTAATCCGTGGCATCATTTAGAAAAGGAAGGTTTTTTCGGATGAATTTTAGCAAAAAACAGGCGCTGGCAAAAACGAAAGCACTTAAATCACCTGCCACGCATCGGATACACAAAATAAAAGTGGTCGCTTCCCGGCTGTTCCTCATCGTATTTATCGTATGTTCGGTGATCGGGATCAGCGCTCTTGCCGGCGCGATCAACGGCTTGATGGAGACGGCCCCGAGCATCGAATCCATCAACGTCGTGCCGGATGGATACGCTACGAAAATATTGAACACAAAAGGAAAGCTCGTGCAGACACTCGTCGGAAAAGAGGCAAACCGCGAGTACACGACTCTTGACAAAATTCCCATCCATCTTCAAAATGCGTTTGTCGCCATTGAGGACGAGCGATTTTGGACACATGACGGCATCGACCTTCAGGGGATTTTCCGCGCCACTTATCTGGGATTATCAAACGGCGGTGAATTTCGTCAGGGCGCCAGCACCATTACCCAGCAGTTATTGAAAAATCAGGTGTTTGGGGGCGGAGAAGAGACGACGCTGATTCAAAAGATCGAGCGGAAGATCCAGGAACAATATCTGGCCATCCAGCTCGAAAACAAATTATCGAAAAAAGAAATTATGGAATATTACCTGAACACCATAAATTTAGGTCAGAACACGCTCGGCGTACAGGCCGCTTCCAAACGGTATTTTGGAAAAGACGTGTCCGAACTTACGATCTCGGAATCGGCTGTGCTTGCGGGCATCACGCAGAACCCTTCCGGTTACAATCCGATCACGCATCCGAAAAAGAATGGCAAAAAACGCCTTACGATCCTTTCTTATATGAAGGAACAGGGCTATATCACTTCGGAGGAATACGATAAGGCAATGGCAGATAAAGTCTATGCCCGTATCAAATCGGTGAACAAGGAAACCATTCAGGGACAGACAGCCACTTCGTTCTTCACGGACTCACTCATTGACCAGATCATTACCGATATGAAAGAGGAACTCGGGTACACGGAAACACAGGCATATAACGCGCTTTACCGCGGCGGATTGACGATTTACTCCACACAGGATTCGTCGATGCAGAAAATTTGTGACAAGATCATTAACACAGACTCCTACTACCCGGCGGATTCTACGTATCAGCTCAACTACCAGCTGACTGTGACCGACGAAAACGGTAAAGCTTCCAATTACAACGCGGGAACGATGCTCAACTGGTTTGCCAAAAAGAAAAACATGATCATCAGCCTGTATTATTCAGACAAAAAAGGCGCCGACAAGTATATAAAAACATATAAAAAAGCCATAAGCAAGGGAAAGACCGTAGACGGCGAAAAAATAGAATATGTGATCCAGCCGCAGGTATCGTTCATCGTCCTTGACCAGCATACCGGCCAGGTAAAGGCGATCACGGGAGGACGCGGGGAAAAGACGGCCAGCCGTACGCTGAACCGCGCCACAACTTCTCTGCGCCAGCCCGGTTCGACGTTTAAAGTGCTCTCGACCTATCTGCCGGCACTGGATACTGCCGCTATGAACCTTGCCACGGTGCAGGAAGACGAACCCTATTATTATCCGGGAACAAAGCGCCTCGTCAAAAACTGGTACAGCGGGTACCGCGGAAATGTCACGATCCGTACAGCGATTGCAGATTCGATGAATGTGATCGCGGTGAAGACTCTGGAGCAGGTCACTCCAAAAATCGGGTATGATTACTTGTTAAATTTAGGTTTCACTTCATTGGTTGACAGTTATACGGACTCTTCCGGAAAAATCTTTACCGATATCGCACTCCCGATGGCACTTGGGGGACTTACGAAAGGTGTGTCTAATCTGGAATTAACTTCCGGCTTCGCAAGCATCGCTAACGGCGGCGTCTACAACAAGCCTACTTTTTATACAAAAGTGATCGATCACGATGGAAATGTGTTATTGGACAAGTCTCCATCCAGAGTGAGCGAAATCGACATCGACGGAAAACAGACCATAACTTACACGACACCGACGAGTAAACAGGTCATGAAAGATTCTACCGCGTGGCTTCTCACCGATGCCATGCAGGACGTCGTAAAATCCGGGACAGGTACGGCGGTCAAATTCAGCACCATACAAATGCCGTTAGCTGGTAAAACCGGAACGACCACGGAAAACAAAGACCTTTGGTTTGTAGGGTTTACGCCTTACCTCACCGCCGGTGTCTGGGGCGGTTTTGACGCCAGCGAAGAACAGTCAAACACAACGTACCACAAAGCGATCTGGAAAGCGATCATGGAAAAAATAAACAGCCGCTATGAAACGGCTGAATTCGAAAAACCAAAATCCGTGATTTCGGTCTATATCTGTTCTAAATGTGGCAAGCTGGCGCCAGAGGGCCACTACGGCTCCACTTATAAAAAAGAATATTTCGCAAAAGGCAGTGTACCGACAGAAGTATGCCGCTATCACTAACGCCATGTTTTATCTATCCAGTTCCTGCATATACCTTATTAGCGCGTCCTGCCAAGAAGGCAATTTATTAAACCCTTCTTTAATCAGTTTTTCTTTGCTCATCCGGCTGTTAAATGGGCGTTTAGCTTTTGCCGGAAACTGATCGCTCGTGATTGGCGTCACAGAAACCTCGTCCATTCCTGCCAGGCGGAAAATCTCCTTCGCAAATTCATACCAGCTGCAGAAGCCCTCATTGGATGCGTGATACACACCGTATTTTTCCGTCTGCACCATGTCTGCGAGAAGAACTGCCATATCTCGCGTGTAGGTAGGAGAACCGATCTGATCGTCTACCACCTTCACGGCACCGTTCTCTTTTCCGATGCGTAGCATTGTCTTGACAAAGTTATTTCCGTTTTTCCCAAACACCCAGGAAATACGCACGATAAAGAACTTATCTAATCTTGATTTAACCTCGGCTTCTCCCTCATATTTTGTCCTGCCGTATACACTGATCGGGCCTGCTGCATCATCCGTCTCCCAGGGGCGCTCTCCCTCCCCGGAAAACACAAAATCGGTACTGATATAGATCATCTTGCAATCCAGTTCTGCACAGACCTCCGCGATATTTTTCGTCCCTTCCACATTTACCTTACGGCACTGATCGGCTTCATCCTCCGCACGATCCACCGCCGTATACGCGCTGCAGTGGATCACGGCATCCGGCGCGCAGGCCCGGATGACTCCTCCCACTTTTTCCGCGTCAGTGATATCCATCTCGTCACGTCCGACGCCGACTACCTCATGCCCGCGTTGTTCCAGTTCCCGCACGACATCGTGACCGAGCTGTCCCCCTATCCCAGTTACCAGCACTTTCATTCTGATAAGTCCTCCCCGTACATTTTCTCGAAATAATTGGCGTACTCGCCGCTGATGATATTCTCCCACCATTCGCGGTTCTCTAAATACCAGTCGATCGTCTGGCGGATCCCCGTCTCAAACGTATATTTCGGCTTCCAGCCAAGCTCCGTCTCCAGTTTCGTCGGATCGATCGCGTAGCGCAGATCGTGCCCTGGACGGTCTGTCACGAACTCGATCAGGCTTTCTGGCTTATGAAGCGCTTTCAGTATCGTTTTCACAACTTCCAGGTTTGTTTTTTCGTTATGGCCTCCCACATTGTACACTTCACCCGGTTTTCCTTTATGGATGATAAGGTCAATGGCCTCACAGTGATCGGAAACATGCAGCCAGTCGCGCACATTCTCGCCCTTCCCATATACCGGCAGTTTCTCATCCGCCAGCGCCCTCGAAATAATGAGCGGGATCAGCTTCTCCGGGAAATGATAGGGGCCGTAATTATTCGAACAGCGTGAAATCGTGACTGGCAGTCCATACGTGCGCTCATAGGCGAGAACAAAAAGATCGGCACTCGCCTTACTCGACGAATAAGGACTTGACGTGTGGAGCGGTGTATCTTCATGGAAAAAGAGATCCGGCCGGTCAAGCGGCAGATCGCCGTAAACCTCATCGGTCGATACCTGATGATAGCGCTTGACGCCATATTCTTTCGACGCGTCCAAAAGCACCTGGGTTCCCATGACATTTGTCCTCACAAAGACACCCGGATCCGTGATCGAACGGTCGACATGGCTCTCCGCGGCAAAATTCACGACATAGTCCGGCCGCTCTTTATCAAACAGATCCATCACAAAATCGCGGTCAGCGATGTCCCCGCGCACAAATTTGTAATTCGGCTTGTCCTCTACCGGTTTCAGGGTCTCCAGATTTCCCGCATACGTAAGCAGGTCCAGATTGATGATCTGATCCTCTGGATACTTCTTTACCATATGATGCACAAAATTTCCGCCGATAAATCCGGCGCCGCCTGTCACTAATATCTTCATTTCAACTCAACCCTCATTTCTTTCTTCACTCACTGTTTTTCCAGCTTATTTCCTGTTTCCTTTTCTTCCCTGTTTTCTGACACTCTTCCCTCTCCCGTTTCCTGACCGATTTTTCACGGGGCGCTCCGGCCCTCGGTCCTGTTCTACTGAAACCCGTTTTGGCACGCGTCGTCCGTTGCCTTCCCAATCTTTCGCAGAACCCCCAGACCGCCCTTTCCCGATCTTCCGCGGCGGAATGAGACACTTCTCTCCAAAACCGATAAGATCCGTCCTCCCCGCCCGGTGGAGCGCCTCTTTCACAAGTTCGTAGTTTTCCGGTTTCCGGTACTGGATCAACGCGCGCTGCATCGCCTTTTCCCGCGGGGATTTCGGCACATAAACCGGCTTCATCGTACGCGGATCAAACCCCGTATGATACATACAGGTAGAAATGGTCCCCGGCGTCGGGTAAAAATCCTGCACCTGCTCGGGCATGTACCCCAGGTCCCGCACATATTCGGCAAGCTCCACCGCTTCCTTGAGCGTCGAACCCGGATGAGAAGACATGAGATACGGAACGGCATACTGCGCCTTTCCCGTCTTCCCGTTTACCCTTCCGTACCGCCGCAAAAACGACTGGTACACGCCATGTTCCGGCTTTCCCATCGCACGGAGCACCGCGTTCGAAACATGTTCCGGCGCCACCCGCAGCTGGCCGCTGATATGATGCTCGCATAATTCCCGCAAAAATGTATCGTCCGAATCCGTCATCACATAGTCAAACCGGATGCCAGAGCGCACAAACACCTTCTTCACGTTCGGCAGCTTCCTCAATTTCCGGAGAAGGTTTACATAATCCTTATGGCTGGCATTCAGGTTTTCACACGGTTTCGGAAACAGGCACTGCTTTTTCGCACAGACACCGTGCGCTTCCTGTTTGGCGCACGACGGATGCCTAAAATTCGCCGTCGGGCCGCCGACATCGTGGATATATCCCTTAAAATCCCGATCCCTCGTCATCCTCTCCGCCTCTGCCAGAATGGACTCATGGCTGCGGACCTGTACGATGCGCCCCTGATGGAACGTCAGCGCACAGAAATGACAGCCGCCAAAACAGCCGCGGCAGCTTGTCAGGCTGAACTTTACCTCCCGGATCGCCGGAACGCCGCCCGCAGCCGCATAGCTCGGATGCGCGCATCCCGCATAGGGATACGAATACACATCATCCATTTCCTGCGCACGGAGCGGCATCGACGGCGGGTTCTGCACGATGAGAACCTTTCCCGGATACCTCTCCACAAGCACCTGTGCCGTATAAGGATCCGTATTTTCATACTGGATCATAAAACTCTCGGCATATTTTCGTTTATCCCGCATGATCTCTTCATAGGATGGCAGGACACGGGCATTATATACATCGGTGCCCTCTTTCGTCCGGTACACCGTCCCGGGGACATACGTAAGATCCCTCACATCCATACCGCTGTCCAGCGCTTCCGCAATCTCCAGAATGCTGTGTTCCCCCATTCCGTAAGAAATGAGATCCGCACCGGAGTCGAGCAGGATCGAGCGCTTCACCTGGTCCGACCAGTAATCATAATGCGCCAGACGCCGCAGGCTCGCCTCAATGCCGCCGAGGATGATCGGCGTCTCCTTAAATGTTCTGCGGATGAGGTTCGAATAGACGACAGCCGCATGATCCGGCCGTTTTCCGGCTGCGCCGCCCGGCGAGTAGCTGTCGGACGCGCGCCGTTTTTTATTGACCGTATAGTGATTGACCATCGAATCCATATTGCCGCTGCTCACGAGAAACGCAAGGCGCGGTTCACCGAGTACCGCGATGCTCTCATCTGACTTCCAGTCCGGCTGGGAAATAATGCCCACCTTATAACCGTGCGCTTCCAAATGCCGGCTGATGATGGCGTGTCCGAACGAAGAATGATCGACATACGCGTCTCCGATGACATAAACAAAATCACATTGATCCCAACCCCTCTTTTCCATGTCCGCCCTGGACATCGGTAAAAAACGATCCTCCATAACGCGGAACTAGTTCAGATACTCAACGGCCGCATGTTCGATCGGAAGTCCGGCCTTATAACGCTCGATAAACGCGTCAAACCCTTTGACATCAACCGGATCCGGCTCCATCGAAACGCCTTCTGAACCGGCAAATACCTGTTCCGCCAAATACGTATCAAGCGACTCGTCCGATTTTTTGTTCTTCATATAAGAAGCTAACAGAGCAATCCCCCAGGCGCCGCCTTCCCCGGCTGTCTCCATCACGGATACCGGAGCATTCATCGCAGCCGCCATGATCTTCTGTCCGACGCCTTTCGTCTTAAAGAGTCCGCCGTGGCCCAGTATTTTATCCACCTTGACGCCCTCCTGTTTCAACAGGATATCCAGCCCTACTTTCAGGGCACCGAGCGACGTAAACAGGTTCACGCGCATAAAGTTTGCTAGATTAAACTTGCTGTCCGGCGTGCGCACGATCATCGGACGTCCCTGTTCAAATCCCGTAATATGCTCGCCCGAGAAATAATTATACGCAAGAAGTCCGCCGCCGTCGGCATCCCCCTCCAGCGCTTTATTGTACAAAGTCGAGAACAATTGATCCATATCCGTTTTCACGCCAAAGCTGTCGGCAAATTCCTTAAACAGATTGACCCAGGCGTTCAGATCCGATGTACAGTTATTACAGTGTACCATACCGACCAGGTTTCCAGACGGCGTCGTCACCAGATCGATCTCTGGATACACTTTCGACAACTCTTTCTCCAAAACGATCATCGCAAACACCGACGTACCTGCCGAGACATTTCCGGTCCGCACCGCTACGCTGTTCGTCGCAGCCATTCCGGTTCCGGCATCTCCTTCCGGCGGACAGAGCGGAATGCCTGCTTTCAGGTTTCCTGACACATCGAGCAGTTTTGCCCCTTCTTCAGTCAGCGTACCTGCCGCCTCGCCTGCCACGAGAACTTTAGGGAGGATCTCACTTAATTTCCAGGAAAATCCTTTTTCGGCTACCGCCTCCTCAAAGGCAGCGATCATCTTCTCGTCAAACTTTTTCGTCTGGATATCGATCGGGAACATACCCGAAGCCTCGCCGACCCCGAGCACTTTTTCACCGGTCAGTTTCCAGTGGATGTACCCCGCCAGCGTCGTCTGGAACACGATATCCTTTACATGCTCTTCCCCGTTTAAGATCGCCTGATACAAATGGGCGATACTCCATCGCTGCGGGATATTATACTGGAACATCTCCGTCAGCTTCTCCGAAGCTTCCCCCGTGATCGTATTGCGCCATGTGCGGAATGGGACAAGAAGGTTATCGTCCTTGTCAAACGCCATATATCCGTGCATCATCGCGCTGAACCCGATGGCTCCTACCGTCGTGAGCACCGTTCCGTATGTCGTTTCCACATCCTTTGCCAGCTTCGTATAACTATCCTGCAGTCCCGTCCAGATATCATCCAGACTGTATGTCCAGATTCCATGTTCCAACCGGTTTTCCCAGTCATGGCTGCCGGACGCGATCGGTTCATTATTTTCCCCGACCAAAACCGCCTTGATCCTCGTAGAACCAAACTCGATACCCAACGCCGTCTTTCCACTCTCAATCGCCGCTTTTACGCTGTCTTTTGCAATCCCCATGATTCCTATCCTCCTGATTCTGTCGATACTTCATTCGACTGACATTTTCTTTCATTATAAGCTATCCATTGTTACATTTCAACCACTTTTTGGCTATCTATTTTCCGCCGTCCCGTTTGTTTTCACATTTCTGTCTGTAAATCTCTTTCAGATCATCGATCGCCATTTCCACATCCAGTGTGTGAAACCCAGGCCAGCACTCTTTCATTGTCTCCGCATCCGCGATCTGATAGATTTCCCGACTGTATTCGTTCGTATAATAGTGCCAGTAGCGGTACGTATACCCGGCCCAGTACATAACTTCTATGTCATAGGTGATGCCCGCCTTTTTTAATCCATGCGCTTCCTCATCCAGTTCTTCCAGTATATACTCCTCTCCTGCCCACTGTAACCGGTCATAAACATCATCCAGCGCGGCGGCAGAACGACTGTTCATAAAAGCATCTATAAATGACGGACAATCATACCCCATTTTCAGCGCAAGTTCAAATAACCTTCCCTGTATATCACAGAGCTGGCGTTTTTCAAGAGTAAAATTCTCCATTTCATCCACCTGCCTCTAAGATTTCGTCAAAGAAACGTCCTTCACGACGATATTTGCGGCAAATTTCATCTGCCAGCGCAATACCTTTCGAACGGTTTTCTTCACTCTCCTGTTTTCGCTTTTCGCGCTCATCTTCTGATATTACCTGTTGTTCCACGATCTCAATCTGTTTACACGCTTTCTCTGTCAGCGCAGCATATTGTTTCCCCAGTTTCAACGCGGAAAGGCTATTGACCAGCGCAATATCCGTGATCTCACCGTTAAAAAAGCGGTCCAGGACAACAAACATCCTATCATCGGCAATATAACCGATTATCATATCAAAGCGATTCCTTACATCCTCAAAACGCTTGTAGATTTTTTCATGTTTCAAACCTCTCATCTTTCCACGATGAAACGCGATAAGCAGCGCCCACTCCATCCCAACCCGCACGTCATAAATGTTTAAATTTGACAGATCGACACGTAGTGTGTATAGGATAGCCTTTGGATAATTACAGATCAGCGTAAGTGGCTGCGCGCGGTCCGTCCCCATATAAAACCCTTTGCCAAAATCACAGCGCTCCCGGCTGATCGGAGCGATCTCCCCGCGGATCCCCGATTTTGAACCGTGATAAAGAGTTATCATCTTCTTTCCTGTCTCCATAACCCCTCCTCATATCATCTTAAAACAACCCCACCAGAACCCTTACCGCAAACGCCGCGATCCAGGCCACGACGATCTGGAAGACCACGACAAAGACCGCCCATTTCCGGTTCAGTTCCTTCGCCACCGTAGAAATCGCCGCCACACATGGCGTATAGAGCAGCGTAAAGATCAGAAATACAAACGCCGTCGCCGGAGAAAACACTCCTGACAGTACATCGGGCAGCATCGCCGTCGTCGTCCCCATCAAAACGGCCGCCGAGCTGACCACCGCCTCCTTCGCCGTAAACCCGACGACAAGAGACGTGCACATACGCCAGTCTGTAATCCCGAGCGGCGCAAACACCGGCGTCAGAACGTGTCCGATCGAGGCCAGCATACTGTCCGCACTGTCCTCCACCACATTGAACCGTATATCAAATGTCTGCAAAAACCAGATCACGATAGACGCCACAAAAATAATGGTAAACGCCCTCGTGATAAAATCTTTTGCCTTATCCCACAAAAGCATACCGACGCTTTTCGCGCTCGGCAGCCGGTAATTCGGCAGTTCCATCACAAACGGCACCGGTTTTCCGCGAAACAGCGTCTTATTAAAAATAAGCCCGCACAGTACCGCCATCAGAATACCCGTCAGATAGAGGGCGATCATCACCAGTCCGCGGTACCGCGGGAAAAAAGTCAGCGTAAAGATTCCGTAGATCGGCAGCTTCGCGCTGCAGCTCATAAACGGCGTGAGCAGTATCGTCATCTTTCGGTCACGCTCACTTGACAGCGTACGGGCAGACATGACAGCCGGAACCGTGCAGCCGAAACCGATGAGCATCGGCACGAAACTCCTCCCCGAAAGTCCGATCTTTCGGAGCAGTTTATCCATGACAAACGCGACCCTGGCCATATAGCCGCTGTCTTCTAAAATCGAAAGAAAGAAAAACAGGATGACAATGACCGGCACAAACGACAGCACGCTCCCCACACCGGTAATGATCCCGTTTACGACAAGAGAGCGCACAACCGGGTTTACTTCCAGCCGGGTCATCCCCTGCTCTACAAAAACACTGACCGCATCGATCCCCTCGCCGAGCAGATCCGACAGCCAGCTTCCGACCGTGCCGAATGTCAGCGCGAAGATCAAAAACATGAGACAAAGGAAAATGGGTATCGCTAAATACTTGTTCGTCAAAATCCGGTCGATCTTCACGCTCCTGGCATGCTGCAGGCTCTCCTTCGGCTTGACGACGGCATCCTTCACGATCTTATCGATAAACGTATACCGCATATCGGCAATGGCCGCCTTGCGGTCGGTATCCATCTCGCGTTCCATTTCGGTGACGCTGTGCTCGATCATATCAATCTCATTTTCAGATAGATCCAGTGATTCCAGCAGCGGCTCATCGCGCTCGACCAGCTTTGACGCCACAAAAGTCGCCGGAATGCCGATATTTTCGGCATGATCCTCCACCAGATGCGCCACGGCATGAAGCGTGCGGTGTACCGGCCCCGAACAAAAATCCTGCCGCTTCGGTTTGCGTCTCGCTTTCGCCGTCTTTAGCACCGTATCGATCAGCTCGTCCACACCTTCATTTTTGCTGGCTGAAATAGGGACGACCGGCACGCCCAGCTCCTCTTTCAGCACATTGACTTTGATCGTCCCGCCGTTCGCCCGGACTTCATCCATCATATTCAGCGCGATCACCATCGGAATATCCAACTGGATCAGCTGCAGCGTCAGATAGAAATTCCGCTCGATATTGGTGGCATCAATGATATTGATAATGCCGTCTGGATGTTCCCTGGTCAAAAAATCCCGGGTCACGATCTCCTCCTGCGTATACGGGGAGAGGGAATAAATGCCTGGCAGATCGACCACTTCATCACTCGTCCCCCGGATCTTCCCCACCTTACTGTCCACCGTCACGCCCGGAAAATTTCCGACATGCTGATTTGCTCCTGTGAGCTGGTTAAAAAGTGTGGTTTTACCACAATTCTGATTTCCTGCCAGTGCAAACTTCATCGTTACCCTCCGTAATTTCAATCATCTCCGCGTCCTCGCACCGGAGTGTCAATTCGTATCCGCGCAGTGTAATCTCGATCGGATCGCCCATCGGCGCCACTTTCCGCACCATCACTTCCGTCCTCGGCGTAAGCCCCATATCCAAAAGCCTGTCCCTCAGCGCGCCCTGCCCGTTCACGGCCGTGATCCTGGCCCGTCTGCCTATTTCCAATTGATCCAGCGTCAATTCTGTTCCCTCCTGATCTCCTCTAAAAACCGGGACGGCTCCATCTCCTTATGAAACCGCTCTGCGGTATAAGACAAATAAAGATGCTCCCTCGCCCTTGTCATCGCCACATACAAAAGCCGTCTCTCTTCCTCTACATTTCCATCTTCTACCGAACGCTGATACGGCACGACCGTCTCATTCAGGTCAGGCACGAACACCACATCAAACTCCAATCCTTTCGAAGCGTGCATCGTCATAAGCGCGACGCCGCGCTCTTTTCCCTCTGCTGCCCGATCTGCCGCCGCACTCGTCCCTGACACATTTCCTCCATTCGAAACACGTCCCTCTCCCGTAGAACGGCGGCGCTCCTCCAGCTGGCGGCCGTACTCTTCTATATGGGCAAACCACGCCGGTACGGTATCAAAGTCCGCTGCATCCTCTTTCAGTTCCTCCACGACTTCCTCCCAGTCGCTAACGGAAACGTTGCGCTCAGCCGCGTACTCGCACAAAAAATCGTGATACCCGATGACATGATAAATGTAGTCAACCGCACTGTATGGCGTCATCTCCTTCATCGCGAAAAGATCATTTTGCAGCGTATTGATCCGTTCACACATATACGGCTTATCCCGGTAATATTCGTACAGCATGCCAAACGAAGCCTCCGGGGACCCAAACGCCGCCCGGCTGATATACCGTTTGGGGCGGTTGGCTATTTTCAGGAAATGAGAGCGTCCGCGCTCTCCCTGCGCCAGTTTCAGATACGTGATCAGATCTTTCGCGATCCAATGTTCAAACAGATTCGGCATCGTATCTTTCATCACAAACGGAATATTATATTCCATCAACTTCCTCGACAGCACATTCATCTGTCTGGCCGTCCGAAATAAAACCGCGATCTCATCCGGCTCGGTACCTGCCTGCAAATATCCCCGGATCTTCTCCGCGACAGCGTCGGCCTGCGACAGCACATTGCCATATTTTGCCATGTGTACCGCATCTCCCTTCCCCCGCACCGCCGTCAACTGTTTGCCGTATCTTTTTTTATTATGGGAGATAAGCCTTGAAGCCGCTTCCAAAATCGGCGCGCGGCAGCGGTAATTCCCACTGATCGTAACCTGCTTTAGATCCGCGTATTCCTTTGGAAAGGAGAGCATGATATCCGGCCTGGCTCCCCGGAAGCCGTAAATCGACTGGTCGTCGTCACCGACGATGAACAGATTTTGTTCCGGCCGGGCAAGCATTCTCACCGTTTCGTACTGAAGCCGGTTAATGTCCTGAAACTCATCGATCAGAATATACGAAAAGCGCTTCTGCCACGCCGCCAGTATATCTGGCCGCGCCTGGAACAGCTCATACGTATACATCACCATATCATCAAAATCCAAGTAACGGTTCTTTTGAACACGGCTCTGGTATCCTTTGTAGATATGGCGAAAAATCTCCTCTGGACAGCTCGCGGAATAATAGTGCTCAATATCCGTCCCCTCGCCCTTGACCCGGCTGATCTCTTTTTCCACATCCTCCAAAAATTCCTTTTTATCCTCAATGTCATCGTACTCTGTCTCCATTAAGGCTTCTTCCAGGAAACGGTATTTGAGAGGCGCCGTCACAATATCTTTCGCCTCGTAGTGATACGCCGCCTTCAACACCTGGAAAAACAGGGAGTGGAACGTTCCAAACCGGACCGGAAGATGTTTCTTTCCCGTGAGCAGTTCAAAGCGCTCCCGCATTTCCACGGAAGCCGCTCTGGAAAATGTGACGACCAAAATACGGGCAGGCAACACCCCCTCCCCCTCGATCAAATGCCGGATACGATTTGTGATCACCGTCGTTTTACCCACTGCCCGGGCCCGCCAGGCACATAAAAGGCCCTCCGGTATGTCTGATCGCCAGTTCCTGTGCTTCACTGAAATTCATCTTCATCCGCTCAATTCTCCTTTCGGGCTGCCTCCAGTAACTCAATACCCTTACGGATCCTCCGCAGGGACTCATCCTTCCCGAGTATTTCCATGATCTCATACGCGCCGCCCGGCGTCATCTGTTTCCCGGATACCGCGGTGCGAAGCGGCCAAAGTGCCTGTCCATTCTTACACCCCTTCTCCGCCACATAATCCATCGCCGTCTTTTCGATCGCGGGGATCGTATAGTCCGTAAGCGCCTCAAAGAGCGGAAGCATCTCCTGTAACGCCTCAAGCGAATTTTCCGCATTCGTCTTCATCTTTTTATGCGTATACATCGAAATATCATAGGCCGGAAGTTCCTCAAAGAAATCAATCTTCTCTGTAATATCCGGGAAAACCTCAATCCTCGTTTTCACAAGATCAGCGATCTTTTTCAGATCCAGCTCTTTCTTTACCGTCTCCCGGATAACAGGAAGCGCCCGCTCATAATAAGCCTCGTCGTCCATTGCCTTAATGTATTCCCCATTCATCCAGCGGAGTTTCACAATATCAAACACCGCCGGCGATTTGCTGATCCGCTTATAGTCAAACGCCTTTATCAGTTCTTCCAGAGAGAAGATCTCCTTACTCTTTCCGTCCTCTGTGACATCTTCTTCTGACGGACTCCAGCCGAGGAGCGCCACGTAATTGACGACCGCCTCAGGCACGAACCCGAGTTCCATCAAATCCTCAAACGACGCGTCTCCCCGACGCTTCGCCAGCTTTTTATGAGTCTCATCGGTAATGATCGGACAGTGTACATAGACCGGGATGTCCCAGCCAAACGCCTCGTAGAGCCGGTTGTATTTCGGAGCGCTCGACAGATATTCATTGCCCCGCACGACATGCGTGATCTCCATGAGATGGTCATCCACCACATTGGCAAAATTATATGTCGGATAGCCGTCCGCCTTGATCAGCACCATATCATCGAGTTCCTCATTTGGGGCCGTGATCGCCCCGTAAATGACGTCGTCAAACGTCGTCTCCCCCTCGTCCGGGTTGTTCTGGCGGATGACATACGGAACACCGGCTGCCAGTTTCTCCTCCACCTCTTCTTTCGACAGTGACAGGCAATGCTTATCATATTTAGCCGCCACCTTACCGCTCTCTTCGGCTTCCCTGCGCAGTTCTTCCAATCTCTCTTTCGAACAGAAACAGTAATACGCCTCTCCTTTTTCCACAAGCTGCTTCGCATACTCCAGATACATACCGGTTTTCGTCCGCTCACTTTGGACATACGGCCCGTACCCGCCATCCTTATCAGGCCCTTCGTCGTGTTCCAGTCCGGCCTGCGCCATCGTCTTATATATTAAATCCAGCGCGCCCTCTACAAAACGCTCCTGATCGGTATCCTCCACACGGAGAAGGAAATCTCCTCCTTCGTGTTTCGCGATCAGATAGGCATAGAGCGCTGTTCTTAAATTTCCTACGTGCATACGCCCAGTCGGGCTCGGTGCATACCTCGTTCGAATCTTTTTCATCGTTTCTTCCTCTTTTCTGCCAAGCGGTTTTTTTGCCCCGCTGCTGCTTTTTTTGCGTTTCAGATGTCTGCTCAAAAAAACAGGCATCACAAGCCTATTATACGTTGTGATACCTGTTTTGTAAAGAAAAATGATTTATTCTGCCGCATTCAAAAATTCCTGGAATGACGGTTTCGGACTATCAATGCTGTCTTTAAACAACAGCGGTGAACTCGGCGCGCGCCATGAAATCGTATCATACAGACCCCAGATCGTGACACCGGTAATTCCTTTCGGACTTACCTTCACATCGCGCTCTCTCTGTTTTCTCACGACAAGGCGCATGAAGTCTTTCACAAATGCCGCCTGGTCCTCATCGGTCTCGTGTTTATCCTTGTACTGCCACGTCTCACCCTCGTGGTCAAAATTGATGGTGATATCGAGTTCCGTGATCTGTATCTCCAGGCCGGTTGCCATAAAACGGTCGAGCGCCGCCTCGTACTCGTCTAATGTCGGGCGGGTGATATCCACATGGCTCTGCATCCCGATCCCATTACAGATCTTCGCATCCTCTCCGGCATTGATAAAGTCGATGAGCGCTACGACGTCGTCAATGTTAAAATACGTGTCATAATCGTTGTAACATAACGTAACTTTATCCTGAACCCCGTACTGCTTCACCATATCATAAGCCAGTTGAAATGCTTTCTTTACATACGACGGCTCCATACCTTTATTTCCGTATACACTGTCCCAGATATGGCCCCATGACATGCGGTGAAGATACTCATTTACGACATCCCACGTATAGACGATGCTTCCGGCTTCTCCTGCCAGCTCCTTTTCTTTTTCCATCACATGTTTCATCACCGAGCGGATATAGAATTCCAGTCTGGCATCCATGATTTCCGGTGTCGTATTCGTTTTGTCCGCGTAATCCTCCGTAAAGAACCATCCCGGTGTCTGGCTGTGCCATACGAGCGTATGCGCGCGCACTTTTAAACCATTGTCGTGCGCGATCTTTAACACCTGGTCGATCGTCTCGAATTTTAACCTCGGAATGACTTCTTCCGTGTAGCTGTCTGGAACGACATACCCGAGAGCCAGCGCCTCCTCTTTCGTGAGAGGATCTGCCGCTTTCCCGAGGATCGCATCCGGTTTCATCTCATTTTCCAATGTGATGCTGTTAAAATGCTTCTTCACAAATGAAAGAGTTTTCGCGTCCTGTAGCTGCTGACCCGCGCCGTAATTCACACAAGATCCCATATTCGGGAAAATATCTTCATACGCCTTACGGATACTTCCATCCTCTGCCGGAACAGGTGTGTTTGGCATGTTCGGTTTGTTTGTCTGTGTTCCCGGCGCCTGCGTTCCCTGTGACAGCGCTGGCGGCGTCTGGGTTGGTGCCGTCACATTGGCTGTCGGCGTCACCGCTGGGGAAGTATTTTTCTTCCCGCCCGCTTTTTTCTTCACCGTAACATTACATTTGAGGGAATATGTCTTCTTTCCCTTGACTTTACATGTAATAACCGCTTTTCCCGTCTTCTTTCCCGTCACTTTACAGGAATATTTTCCGCTCTTTTTGACAGCCGCCGTTTTTTTACTGCTGCTCTTCCAGGTAACTTTCGCGCCTTTCGCTTTTGTAACCTTTAACGTTTTACCCGAACCTGCTGTCAGTTCTAACTTCTTTTTGGAAAGCTTGGGTTTTACCGTCTTTGCCTCCGCTTCTCCGGCTCCTGCCAAAAGCGTTACACACATCGCCGCCGCAAGCATTCCCGCCATACATTTCCTCATGTCTATATCAGTTTCCTTTCTTTTTTCTCTACACTCTTACCAAAGCTTGGCCGCGTCTAAAAATGCCTGGAACGAGGGTTTCGGATCATTGATATCTTTTCCAAACAGGAGCGGTTTAAAGTTCCCGCGCCAGGAATACGTATCGCATAATCCCCAAATCGTAATTCCCGTAATACCTTTCGGGTTGACTGCTTTATCACGCTGTTTCTGTTTTGTCACAATAAGCTTCATCAGGTCTCCGACAAACTTCGCCTGATCCTCATTCGTCTGCCCCTTATTCTGTACAACATTCGCATCATCTGGATCAAAGTTGATCGTGACATCCATCTCTGTCACCTGGATTTCCAGTCCGGTAGCGAGGAATTTATCCATCGCGGCACCGTATTCATCCAGCGTCGGGCGGTCAACATCAACATGTGTCTGCATACCGATACCGCCGCAGATCTTCGCCTCTTCGCCGGCATTGATATAATTCACGAGCGACACGAGATCATCCGAACAGAAATACGTATCATAATCATTGTAGAATAACGTGACAGTATCCTGCACACCATACTGTTTCAGCGTATCATAGGCAAATCGAAAAGCATTCTTAACGTACGTCGGTTCAAGTCCCATGTCACCGTAAACCGTCATCCATGTCTTTGAACCCGGCTGATTATCACGGTGGAGGTACTCATTTGTCACATCCCACGCGTAAATGATGCTTCCAGCCTTTCCCGCTACTCTTTGTTCCTGCTTCAACAAATGATCCATCACTGTTCGAACATAAAACTCCAGTCTGGCATCCATTACCTCCGGCGATACAACCTTACCACCGGTATAATTCATCGTAAAGAACCAGTCCGGTGTCTGCTGATGCCACATGAGTACGTGGGCGCGCATCTGTATTCCATAGAAATGTGCCACCTCTACGATCCGGTCCAGCGTAGCTAAATTCAGCTTCGGTACTCTATCTTCCGTGTAGTTATCTGGAATGATATAACCGAGTTCAAGTGCCTCTTCCTTTGAAATCGTCTCATGATCCCACTGGCCAAGAACACCCGTCGGTTTCATCTCATCCTCCAGCGTAAAGCTGTTAAAGTGTTCTTTGACAAACTTCATCGTCGCCTCATCCCGCAGGTCATTGTTGCCTCTCCAGCCGTTATAGTTCAGACTGCTCCCCATATGCTCGAAAATTCCCTGATATCTTTTCAGGATGCTGTTCGAAGTCAGATCCGGCTTCAAACCAGGCTCATCCACAGCCGGTGCCGTTGCCGCCGGGCTATTTCCTCCCGGTACTGCCGTAGTTGTATTTGCCGGTGCCTGCGTGGGCGGCGCCGCCGTCTTCTTTGGCACGATCGTCTTCTTTTTCACTGTGACCTTACATTTCAGCGAATAGGTTTTCTTCCCCTTCACCTTACATGTGATCACGGCGCTTCCCTTTGCTTTCGCCGTAACTTTTCCCCCGTATTTCCCGCTCTTTTTCACAACCGCCACTTTTTTCTTGCTGGTCTTCCAGGTAAGCTTGGCGCCTTTCGCCTTCGTTACCTTTAACGTTTTCGCTTTACCGACAGTCAGTGTCAGCTTTTTGTTCGAAAGTTTCGGTTTCGCTGCCGCGGCAGCCTCCGCGCTCCCCCCCATGACTGTCACACACATTGCCACTGCCAGCATTCCTGCTACACATCTTCTCATCTCCATTACATCCTTCCTTGTTCGATTGCATGTCCTACATACTCTGGACATACTGCTTGATACATTCCACCGTTTTATCAATGCCCGCCAGGTCACTCCGGATCGTCAGGGCGTAATTAAACAAATTATCCCATCGGTCCCCGGTGTGGTATCGATAATAATTCCCCCGGCTCTTGTCCTTTTTCGCCACTGTCTCAGCCGCGTGTTCGGGAGCGATATGATCCACGTGGATCGAGCGCTTGATCCGGAAATCCAGATCGGCACTGATAAATACATTCACAACACGATCCAGATCACGTAATATGTAATCCGCACATCGGCCCACGATGACACAAGGTCCTTCCTCCGCCACCTTTCGGATCACATTGGACTGCGCGAGAAAAATCCGGTCATCCAGCGACAATCCCGCAAACCCCACATCCTGATTTGTAAATACATTCATTCCCATCGCAATGGAATACAGGAGGCTGTTTGTCGCCTTATCCTCCACTGTTTGGAATGCTGCTTCCGAAAAACCGGTTTCTTTCGCTGCCCTGGAAATGATCTCGTTGTCGTAAAAAGGTATGCCGAACTGCTCCGCCAGCTTTTTCCCGATTTCTCTTCCCCCACTGCCATACTGCCTGCTGATTGTAACGATCTTCTTCAAAATAAATCACCACTCTTGCTAAAAAATCCGGAGATGCCGGTCAACGGTTTCTCCGGATTCTTGTATTTTTGTTCTCCTTTATTTTACTAGGTAAACCGCGCTTTTTCAATGATATATCATGAATTAAAATTGATATATCCAGAATCACTGTGTCGTTCCTTTGACAGCCTTTCCATCCCCGCCGTGCTCTTTCCGGTATTGCGTCGGAGTCATCCCCTCCCGGCTCTTAAACTGCCTGGAAAAATGTTCCCAGTTATTATATCCGCACTGCTGGCTGATCTCCGAAATGCTTTTTGACGTGCGCAAGAGCAGCAGCTTTGCCCGGTTCGTCCTGCTTAAAATAACTTCATTGATACAGGTGATACCAAAAAAGTTCTTATAAAATTTCTGCAGGGAACGCGTGCCGAGTTTCACATACTGGGCCATTTCCTCCAGTGTCCACTGCCGTTCCGGATGCTGGTAAATCTGCTCCCGCAGCGATAGAAAGGATTCCTGATAGCCCGAATCTTCTTCCTGGAACGCGTAGTCGTGCAGCCTGTGGAAAATAATGTGCATGAGACGCTCGATGACATATTGCGAACTCCTGTGTTCCCAAAAGTTTTCATTTGCCACCGCCTGCCAGTATATTTTATACCAGCTCAGATCCGGGCAGGACACCGGTACGCCAAACGGAAGAAACCCTTTTTGATACAGTTCCTCATCACAGTTAAAGCGGATCCAGTTATAGATTAGTTCCCCGCCTGCCGACCGGTAATGAACCCTCTGCCCCGGCTGGTACAGAATACACGTACTTTCTGGATACTCCCGCATCTCCCCTCCCACCTCGATCCATGTTCGGGTCTCAAACAGCATGATCTCGTATTCTCCACGGGCATACACTAGATCGTCCTCAAACGATTCTTTTTTATGATCGTCCATCACGGCGTATAAGATTTTAATCATGTTCCATACCTCCAAATGCCACCAGAATCCGCCGGAAAGAAGGGACGACGCATTGAATCCACACTAGTTATACCCCAGTGCCAATACGGTAAATTCCTTTCCCTCATCTCCTTCTGCCATCTTAATCTCAATCTCATGTTCCGCTGCTGCAGTTTCATTAAATCCGAGTTCAGGAACTGCCTGGTTCCAGCCGCCGGAATCGTATCCGGTCAGTGTCTTCACTTTTTTGCCATCAACCCATAGTTCCGCCGTACCCGCTGTTTTCGACGAAGTATGTTTCGTTATGATGATCAGGTTTTTGCAGTTTATCACCGCCTTGATACCGGCATCCCCGGACTCGGCCTTGTGCATAAAGTTTACCGGAAACGCGGAAGCGCCGCCCAGATGCTGAAATTTCCACACATTGGGGTCCGTGCTGTCAAAACCGCCTTTGTCAAACGAGACGATGGCGCTCTGTTTTGAAATATCCGTATCTGCCCAGATCGTCTTCACATCCGTAAACGCATCCGTTTTTTTCGGCGCGGGAAGGTTCGCGCTGTCGATATTATCCTCTTCCGAGCTCTCCCTGCCGATCGTTTTGATCAATGTCATCACACAGTCCGCCATGAGCTGGTGCCCGTCATTTGTCGGGTGCATGCCGTCGCTCGCGTAGTACCAGTCGTGGAATCCATCTTCAGATAGCCGCTCCTTCACGGCATCCCCCATACTCACCATCGGAAGGTCATAATGTTCACCGTACGGGATATACGCGGACTCCATCACGCGGTTGCTGTCTAGCTTATTCTGCTTAAATATGGAGAAGATCAGCACAACTGCCGCGTCTGACTGCAGACCGCGGCGGATCAGTCCCTCATAGGCGCCGCCGTTCGTGCATTCCCCGTAGTCATTCACCGCAAATTCAATAAAAAGGATATCCGGCGTTTTTCCAAGCTTATCGACGACGTCGCGCTCATAACGCACGATACCGAGTGATGATGGCGTACCGCTCATACCGGCATTCACATAATGCACATTTTCGCCGCCATTGACCCCGTATCTCTCGCCAAAAGCCTTCGCTGACAGGGAAGCATAACAATTCTCATTCGGATCTGCCGCTGCTCCTTCCGTGATCGATCCGCCGATGTAACCGATATTCACTTCCTCTCCAGCCCTCGCCTTCGCGATCGCTTTTTTGATCCTCGCGTTATTTCCGGTAGAAAGAACCGAGTTTTCCCTCATCTGCTTATAAGCCGGATCTTCATCCGGATCATCCGTCGGCTCTGGTACGTCCGTCGACTTTGGTACATCTGTCGCCACCGGCTCGGTCGTACCCAATGGCGGAACCTGTACTGGCGGCTGCGATGGCTGTTCTGGCGGCTGTGCCGTCACAACAGGCGTCGTGCCCGCTGGGGCTTTTGTCTGTTTCTTTACATCCTTTGCCACCACCTTCACTTTAACCGTTCCGACGCTCTTTTTCTTCTTTTTATAAACCTCTTTTACTTTGACAGTCGCACTCCCTTTTTTCACCGCTGTTACAACGCCTTTCTTACTCACCTTGATCTTTTTGTTCGAAGCCTGAAACGTATACTTCGCCTTACTTTTTTTCCCTGTAAGCTTGATCGTTTTCTTCTTTCCAACCTCCACTGTGATGGACTTTGTTTTCAGTTTCGCTTTTTTAGCTGCCTGTCCATTGGCAGGATCTGATATGATCCCTCCAAAACACGAACCTATCACGGCTAATGTTAAGCCAAACGACAAAATCCTCCTGCTGTTCATCGTTCGCATTTTACTGCCCCTTTTCATTATATGGTAAACTCTCAGTTTAACTATACACTACATTTTTTGCATTTCCAATGATCTATCAAGCATATCGTTTGAAACATAACGAACTTATTTGATATATTTAGAACTCTCAAAACATCAATTTTTCTTTCTGAATACATCACAGACAGGAACCTCCCGCCGTTGTATAATCATAATTAACTAAAAAGCACCGAAGAATGAGGTTCATACCGCTTCGGAGAAATGAGGGCAAATATGAAAAAACATTGGAAACGGATTTTGGCCGGCTCGCTTGCCATCTGTCTGAGCACGCTATGTATCATGCCAGACAGCATTCGGGTAGAGGCAGAAAATCCAATCGTACAGACGATGTATACCGCCGATCCGTCCCCGCTCGTCGTCGGGGACACGATGTATGTGTATACGACGCGCGATGAACGGCGCGAGAGCGCATCCACGGAATGGAGCCTGATGAACGAATGGCGCTGTTTCTCCACGAAAGATATGGTGAACTGGACCGACCACGGCCAGATCGCACATGCCGAAACCTTTGACCGTGACGGTGAAAAAAACTGGCGGGCATGGGCACAGCATGTCGTGATGAAACCTGTTGTAGAGGACGGTGTACAGAAAAATAAGTACTATCTGTTCGCTCCTTTTAACGGCACTAAGATCGATGTGGCCGTATCCGACAACCCGTGGGGGCCATTTGAGGACGCGACCCCCGGCAAATATCTGATCGACGGCGGCTGGGACGGCGGAAATATTGACCCTGCCGTATTTGTCGAGGATCACGGGAATCCCGATGATGTGGAAAACTATGACTACTATCTCTACTGGGGCAATCCGTACCTGCGTTACTGCAAACTGACCGACGACCTGCTAGACGTCGATCCGGATACGGACGGAGACGGTATCCTATCCGAAGAGGAAAGCCAGATCGACCCGCGGTTCTCCAAGAGCGATAATAAGATCCTCGGCGAGGTACGGCCGGGCCTTCACAGCTTCCAGACCTATGGGGATGAAGGGTACGCGTCGTTTGGAAAACCGACACAAGGGGAAAGCACGACCGGCAAATTCCCGACTGAGCCTGCCAGCAGCAAGCAGAAACGTTCCGCCTTCGAAGAAGGCCCGTGGCTCATCAAGCACGATGACGGAAAAGAAGGTACGGACGATTATTTCCTATTTTTTGTGGGAGGACGTACACCGGGAGAAACGATCGAGTACTCGACGGCGCCTTCCCCGATCGGGCCCTGGACCTACCGGGGACTTGTTATGGACAGGGAAAACGGCTATTCCTGCATCCATCCGGGCGTCGCACAGTTTCAGGGAAAAAATTATCTATTTTACCTGAATGAAATGCTCGTCGGCGGCACCGGCTCCGACCGCTCAGTCTGTGTCAAAGAGTTCTCTTATGACGAAAATAACCTGATCGTGAAAGAGACGGACGAAGAAACGGCCGCCCTGCTCGAACAGGGCATGGAGGACACGACAAAAGGAACTCCTTACTTCAGCGTCGATGCCATCGGCACGCTGAACCCCTATGAGTTAAATCAGGCGGAGACGATCTGCTGGGCCTCGAACCTGGACGGCGTGACCGGAGGCTTTAACGGAACCGGACAGGGTGTTAAGACGAAGGCTAAAGAAATCATCACGGAAGACAAAGATCCCGTCACGGGAAATATAGCGTTTTGGCAATCCGCCGCCAAGTTCGGCGTCGTCGTGTGCGACATCGACAACAACGACTATATCAAAGTGGCAAACGTAGACTTTGGCGAGACGAGAGCTGAACATATTACCGTTTCCGCCGCCTGCGGCGAGGGACTCCCTCCGACAAACCTAACGGAGGACAGCAAAGGCAATGTGATCTTTAACCCGGACTGCGACACGGTTTCTGGAAGTATCGAATTGTGGCTTGATTACGGCACGGACAAAGAATGCCAGATCGGCACCGTGGAGATTACCAATACCGGCGGCACAAATATCTATCAGGACTTTACGGCAGATTTAACCGGAGATGCCGTCGGCGTCCACGACCTGTACTTCATTTTCCGCGGGGAAGAGAGCGCCAAACTGTTTAACTTTGACACGTGGCAATTTGCCAAAAAGGAAGTTCCAAAGCCGACACCGGCTCCTGAAATCCCGACTGCTGCGCCGCCTTCCGGCCAGAACCCGCCTGCGGCTGTGACACAGCCGTCGGTTTCACCAAATACCGGAACACCCCCTTCCCCTGCCATCAAAAAACCCGCGAGAACAAAAATCACGAAAGTGACTAAGAAGGGGAAAAACAAATGTCTGGTTAAACTGAAAAAAGTGGCAAATGCCACAGGTTATCAGGTTCAGTATTCCACGGACAAAGCATTTAAGAAAAATGTCAAAAAGGTAACGTCCAAAAAACTGTCCTGCACGATAAAAAAACTGCGGTCCGGCAAAAAGTACTATTTCCGGGCAAGAGCTTTTATAAAATCTTCCGGCAAAACCGTTTACGGGGCATACAGCAGTATAAAAACAAAAAAATAAGAGATTAAGATCCTATCCCGCATGAACAAGTCCAGCAAAGGAATTTATTTCATGCGGGATATTTCAAACTATTTTCCAAATACATCATTGAGGGAATGCGTTCTCTACGTTATTATTAAAGTAACGTAATTTGTAGACAGATTCAGGTTTTACCATATATAGAAAGAAAGGACAGGTTATATTCATCATGAAAAAAATCATTTCTACAACGGACGCTCCCGCAGCGATCGGCCCCTATTCGCAGGCTGTCGAAATCAATGGCTTTCTTTTTACGTCCGGTGTCATCCCAATCATACCCGCCACCGGGGAACTGATCACAGGGGGGATCGAGGCGCAGGCAGAACAGGCGCTGTCAAACCTGGCCGCCCTGATCCACGCTTCCGGCGCGCGTATCGAAGACACGGTAAAAACAACTGTGTTCATTAAAAATATGGACGATTTTGCAGCGGTAAACGATATTTATGCCAAATATTTCACGAAAGATTTCCCTGCCCGTTCGTGTGTAGAAGTTGCCCGTCTTCCAAAAGATGTACTGATCGAGATTGAGGCAATTGTAGAAAAAACACAATCCATGTAAACATCCCCCCTATCTCGGTCTGGATGTCAATATACCGATTGCCTAATGTGTAATATGGTAATTTTTACACGTTTCAAATTCACTTGACAACATAACATAATGTTGATATACTAAATCTACGACTTAATATTTTTGTAATATTTATTTAATGATTACAAGTTGCGAAGCACATTTTGGAGGGAATAACATGCATAAATGGAAAATACTCCTCGGTACCGGCATTGTCTTATCGGCCGGTCTGTTCGGGAACTATATCACATCGTCCATGACGACGATGTGTACGGAGACCGAACTAGCCGGGATGTCTTATACACTTGAGCAATACGTCGATATCCAGTCGGCGGGAGCGGCCTCTGACCCGGAAGCCATCGTGGCATTTCCCGATGCCCCCGCACCGGCTGCCACCGATCCGAATGCTGCCGGCGGCCCGGCAGACGCAGCGGTCTCCGGCGGCGCAGCAGCAGCCGAACCCCCGGCGGAGCCGACAGCTACCCCGGCGCCAAAGTCCGAATACGATAATGTCGGAATTTCCGTCGCCGCTGATTATGTAAACGTAAGAAAACATCCGAACACGGACAGTAAGATCCTCGGAAAGCTTTACCGCGGCAGCGCTGCCAAAATCGTAAAAACGGTTGGCGACTGGGTGCAGATCCGGTCAGGTCAGGTAGAGGGATACATAAAATCCGAATATTTAGCGATCGGTTTCAGCGCGGAAAAGCTGATCGACCGTTTTGGAACAAAAATCGCGACCGTGAATACCGAGACGCTGAAAGTGCGCGAAGCCAAAAGTACCGATTGTGCCGTACTCACCCTCGTTTCCGGTGAAGAAAGTTTTGAAGTGATCCGGGAAGACAAAGACTGGGTTAAGATCATGGTAGACGGAGATACAAAAGGCTTTGTTTCCAAGGAATTTGTAGATATAACAGTTAAATTTAAAAAGGCTGTTTCCATCGAAGAAGAACGCGAGGAAGCGAGAAAGAAAGCCGCTGCCGCTGCCGCCGCCGCGAGAGCGGAAGCTGAACAGCAGGCCAGACAACAGGCTGCGAATAACGCGGGCAGCTCTGGCAGCGGAAGTTCCAATAACAGCTCCGGCGGAAGCAGTTCCAGTGGAGGTTCGACGGGAAGTTCGAGTAACAAATCTTCCAGCAGTAATAATTCCGGCAGTTCCTCACACAAATCGAGTAGTTCTGGAAGCAGTTCCAGCAATAAATCTTCCGGAGGCTCTAGCGGGGACAGCAGTTCCAATTCGTCCGGTTCCGTCGTTGGAAGCGGTGACGGTTCATCCATCGCCTCTTACGCACTGCAGTTTGTCGGCAATCCGTATGTATATGGCGGTACGAGCCTGACAAACGGTACGGACTGTTCTGGATTCTCGCAATCCATCTTCCGTAAGTTCGGAATCAGCCTTCCCCGTACATCGGGCGAACAGGCTGGCGTGGGTAAAAAGATCAGCGTATCGAGCGCAAGAGCCGGCGATCTGATCTTCTACGCGAAAAACGGCCACATCAACCACGTAGCCATCTGCATCGGCGGCGGCCGGGTTGTCCACGCAAGTAATCCAACCACCGGTATTACGACCAGCAACATCAATTACCGGACACCGTATTGCGCAAGACGGATCATAGGGTAATACAGTGAAACGACGATAGAAGAGAGGGCGGCCAGTCATTCATCTGACTGACCACCCTCTCTTTTTATCTTTTTATAACCACACTTCTTTTCCCCACCCAAACATCACTAAACTCACCTTCATCTGCCTCCATCTCCGGTTCAATATAGCAGACCTCCACATAATACCGTTTATTTTTCCTGAGGTTACGGATAAAACCTTTATTTCCCCTGGTGGTAACATATTTTGCATTTTTCATATCCCTGTTCGTGGAATAACGGACAGCAAATCCTCCAAAACGGACTACTGCCTCACTGTCATCCATTACGATTTCTATTGTCTTGTTTTTTACATTTTCCACTTTGTACTTAACCCAAAGAGGAGATAATCTAATATTTCCCACGAGATGAACACCCGTTTTCGTACAATAATACGGAGTATATTTATCCTTTGGATTATACCAGCCAAGTAATTGATAGTTTTTCTTTTTTATGTTAAGCGGCAATCGAATCGGATTACCATACCTATAGCTGGTTGGGAGTTTTCCTGTCTTCTTCCCACCCAAAAACCGATATGTTATTTTAAATCTCTTTCCCTTAGACACCGCAGTCTGATTTTCCTTTACTTCCTTTACCCTTCTTCCCTTAACATACCACATTTTATTTCCATGACAATCATCTAATACTAAACTGTGCGTGGAACGATTCACTACCGTTCTTAACCTCGGGCATTTCACGAGTGGGTTCTTCCATGCAGACAACTTAGACGGAACAACAAATCTCACCATATTCTCACACTTCTGAAAAGCATTTTTTTCGATTTCACGAACCGAATCCGGTAATACCATCTCTTTCAAGCTGACACACTCTTTAAAAGCCCCGGCCCTAATGGCAGTTACTGTGTCTGGTATCACAACCTTTTCTAAATCAGAACATTCCAAAAAACAATCTTTGGGTATTTCGCAGAGACCAGATGGCAGTTTTATCTCCTTTAAACTGAAACAACTCATAAACACCCCCTTGCCGATTGATTTTAAAGTAGACGGTAATTCAATAGATA
>CAJTTQ010000017.1 GCA_910579145.1 uncultured Eubacterium sp. | reverse complement strand
GAGGTATCTATGATGCCATCTGCAGCAAGGGAAAGAACCTGTGACTGCATAATGGAGGAAAGAATGGAATGGTCAAAATTTTTCAGGAAGCGGTCAAAAGTCCAGTATGAAGGAAGCGGCAGGGAAATATCAAAGCCGCAGTAATGGGCAATGAGAAGATTGTTATTGAGATAATCGACAAGATCAGTGATCATGGGGAAGCCTTCACATTTCATGACAATGAAGGCACAGATCATGGCATGGTTGGAAAAACCTTTTCGCCCGGTTTTGGGGAATTCCGGTACAAAGGATAAATCAAGATTCAGAAAAAGCGAATCGTAAAACTTTGCAACTGGTTGTGAAGTAAAAAGACGGATGTCTTTCAAAATTTCTTGACGGTAGATAATAATCAGCTCCTTCCGGTGAATTGATTTTGACAACTTAATTATACCATGTGGAGCTGGTTGTTACTATAGATACAGAACCAAAGGTTCTGGGAGTGATATAAGAGGTTGCCATGCCTCGCAAACCTGCATAAATACTGAATGTGTAGAGTTTTGCTCATGGCTAGAAAGAAAATAGAAAGGAGTTTACGGAATATGAGGAAAAAAAGGTTACGGCATGTAATCACGAAAGCGGTGGCAATGGTGCTCAGTGCGATGTTATTGCTGCAGCCGGCGGTCCCAGTGCAGGCAGATGTGCAGGAAACGGGCGCAGAGCAGACGGGAAGCGGGGAAATTTACGATTCGATCGACGGACTTTCCGGTGAAATGTTGTATGACACAGAAGGAAACCCGGTTTATGCGTTTGGAGGAGAGGTTCACCAGATAGAACAGAACGGTGAGACGATGTACTACTGGTTCGGGGTGGACGACCTGAATGAAGGCGCAGGCTGGCAGAATAACGAGCCGGGCATCCATCTGTACAGTTCCAGGGATTTGTACAACTGGCACTATGAGGGAGTAATGTATGAGGAAGAAAATGAAATTTACGCGCATCCGAAAATGCTTTTTAACGGATCTGAATACGTTATCTGGGTGTCCGTCTGCAAGAGGGACGACTTCGAATCGGGAGCGTCTGGCACGGTAAAAGTCCTTTCCAGCGAAAAAATAACCGGGCCGTTTCAATGCGTGGAGGAAAAGCAGATAGACGGCTTTATCAATCTGTATGAAGAGGAGCAGGGAACGGCGTATCTGATCGGTTATGGACTGGATGCCTCCCGGAGCGGACTCGCTATAACGAAACTGTCGCCGGATTATAAAACGACGGAAGGGGAAGGGCAGAGTATAGAATTTTCAGGAAGTTCGCTTGTCAATGCCGAGGGTGGTATTTTTAAGCAGAATGGCACATATTATTATGTCAATGCGGGCATGTCGGAATATGCGACGGCAAGATCCCTGCAGGGCCCATGGACGAGACAGGAACTGAACATGTGGGACGGAAAAGAGACTAAGCCGATCACTTCCAAAAACCAGACGAGCGGCGTATTCCGTGTCAAGACAGGAAATACCGATTTATGGGTCTGTGTCGGTGACAGTGTGAATGGCGGAGACGCCCACCGGTATATCTGGCTTCCGTTCAATTTTTTTAGCGATGGGACGCTCGCTCTTTGGGAATTGAGTAACTGGAAGATCGGGGAGATCGAAGGAGTGCCATCGGAAAAACCGGGTGAGCCGGGGAACTATAGCGATATTCCGGGACTTTCAGGCAGAGTGTTATATGACACGAGCGGAAATAAAATATATGCCTGCGGCGGTGAGGTGCAAGAGGTTATAGAAAACGGACAGAAAAAGTGGTACTGGTTTGGCGTGGATGACCTGAATCCCGACAAAATGAATGAACATCCCGGTATCCATCTCTATAGTTCGTCAGATTTATACAATTGGGACTACGAAGGCGTTATGCTGAAAGAGGATGGGATCACCTACGAGCACCCGAAAATGCTTTATAACGGGAAAGAATATGTTATGTGGGTGTATTATATGTCATCCTCCTCGATGCAGGGAGGCGTAAAGGTCGCGACGAGCGAGAGCATAAAAGAGCCGTTCACGGTGCAGCCCGATTCCGGTGACGGGAATGATTCCGGATTTTTCAATCTGGGATTTTTCAATCTCTATGAGGAGAATGGAAATGCGTGGTTCATTTATACCGGTTCCAGCACGAGCGGAAGCGGTCTTTGCCGGGTAAAATTGACGGACGACTACAAGGGGATTACCGGGAATCCACAGCTGATCCAATTCAGTTCGGGTGCGCTCTCGAATGCCGAAGGAGGTATTTTCGAACGGAATGGCAAATATTATATGGTCAATTCGGGCATGAGACAATATGCAGTCGCCGATTCATTTGAAGGGACTTGGCAGACGAGGACGTTTTCCTTGTGGGATGGTGCACAACTGAGTGATATTCCCCTGCCAAACCAGACGAGTCATGTGCTGCATGTACAAACGCAGGAAGCGGATACCTATATCTGTATAGGAGACAGCGTTGGCGGATACACGACCTCACCGCCACCTCCGGTTTGCTATATCTGGCTGCCGATTGAATTTTTGGATGACGGCACGATCGCGCTGAAAGAAGAGCGGAACTGGACGATCGCCGGATTGGAACCCCAGAAGCCGGAAGTGACGGAGAAACCAGAGGAAACGAAGGCGCCGGAAGAAACAATGGTTCCCGTCGCAACGGAGGAACCGGGAGAGACAGCGGCGCCAGTGGAGTCGGGTAAGCCAGTTCAGACGTTACAGCCAGGGGAGACAAGTAAACCGGCACAGACGTTAAAGCTGGGAGAGACAAATAAACCAGCACAAACGTTAAAGCCGGGAGAGACAAATAAACCGTCACAGACATTAAAGCCGGGAGAGACAAATAAACCGATGCAGACACTAAAGCCGGGAGAGACAAGTAAACCGGTGCAGACATTAAAGCCGGGAGAGACGAATAAACCGGTTGAAACAGGTAAACCGTCAGAAACGGAAAAACCGGCTGAAACAGGTAAACCGTCAGAAACGGAAAAACCGGCTGAAACAGGTAAACCGTCAGAAACGAAAAAACCAGCGGAAACGGGTAAGCCATCAGAAACGGCAGGACCAGCTGAAACAAGTACTCCAACGGAAACAAAGAAACCGATCGAGGTAAAAAGTGTGCTGGTGGCAGCTAAGAAGCTGACGCTGGGAGTCGGGGAGAAAGTTCAGTTAGAGGCGGCTGTCTACCCGAGAAACGCCGTTGACAGGAAACTCACTTATAAGGCCTCCAATGCGAAAGTGAAAGTGACCCAAAGCGGAAAGCTGACAGCGAAAAAGCAGGGGATCAGTAAGATCACGATCGCTGCTTCCAATGGGAAAAAGGCAGTCGTAAAAGTAACGATAAAGAAAAAGCCGGGAAAGATCACACTGAATCCCCGGAATAAGACGCTGAAGATCGGGAAGAAGTTTAAGATCAAAGTAAGGCTGCCGAAAGGAACGGCGAGCCAGACGCTCACTTACGTATCCAATAAGCGGGCGATCGCGGACGTCTCACCGGAAGGAAAGGTGACAGCGAAAAAGAAAGGATATGCGGTGATCACCGTAAAAACCTATAACGGTAAGAAGGCATCGCTGAAAGTACGCGTCAAATAAAAAAGAAGGCATAGAACATGTTCCGGCAGGTCAGGGAAGTATCCCCGGCCTGCCGTTTTCTGGCGCGCAGTCAGGCGATTGCCGGCAAAATCGCAAAAAATTTCAAATCATGTTAAAATTCGACAATATCCTGCTTTTTTTGCCTTTACTTTTTTAAATGTTAGTGCTAAAATGATACCTAGTGAAAATAAAATCAATATAAGGAGGAAAAGCCCTGCTCGGATGAGGATGGCATGTTCCTTCAAAAAACAAATAGGAGGATTCTTTAAAAATGGCTAGAGCGAAACAATCTATGGATGGAAATACCGCTGCCGCTCACGTTGCGTACGCGTATACGGAAGTTGCCGGTATTTACCCGATCACACCTTCGAGCCCGATGGCTGACACCGTTGATATGTGGTCTGCGGCAGGGTTGAAGAACATTTTCGGAAACACGGTGAAAGTAGTAGAGATGCAGTCGGAGGCTGGTGCAGCCGGAACGGTACACGGTTCTTTGGCAGCCGGAGCGCTGACGACGACCTTTACCGCTTCCCAGGGACTTCTTCTCATGATCCCGAATATGTACAAGATTGCTGCAGAGCAGCTTCCTTGTGTATTTGATGTTTCCGCACGTACGGTATCGACGCAGTCACTGAACATTTTCGGTGATCACAGTGACGTTTACGCGTGTCGTCAGACAGGTTTTGCCATGCTTGCCGAGACAAATCCGCAGGAAGTCATGGACTTGAGTCCGGTTGCCCATCTGGCAGCACTGGAGGGAAAAGTTCCGTTCATCAACTTCTTTGACGGATTCCGTACTTCCCATGAGATCCAGAAGATTGAAAAATGGGACTATGAAGACCTGAAAGAAATGTGTCCGATGGACGCAGTAGAAGCGTTCCGTGCCCATGCGCTGAATCCGGAGCATCCGGCGATGCGTGGTTCGCATGAGAACGGCGACGTATTCTTCCAGCACCGCGAGGCATGTAACCCGGTTTACGACGCGCTTCCGGCTGTTGTAGAAAAATACATGAAGAAAGTAAATGATAAGCTGGGAACGGATTACGACCTCTTCAATTATTACGGAGCACCGGATGCAGACCGCGTCATCATCGCGATGGGATCGATCTGTGACGTGGCAGAAGAAGTGATTGACTATCTGACCGCTAAAGGCGAGAAAGTCGGACTTATCAAAGTTCGCCTGTACCGTCCGTGGTCGTCCGAGCACATTTTGAAAGCCATTCCGAAGACGGCGAAGAAGATTGCGGTTCTTGACCGTACAAAAGAGCCGGGAACACTCGGTGAGCCGCTTTACCTTGACGTGGCAGCAACGCTGCGCGAGGCCGGCATGAATGACGTTGTACTGACTGGCGGCCGTTACGGTCTCGGTTCCAAAGATACGCCGCCTTCATCCGTATTCGCGATTTATAAAGAACTGGAGAAGGACGCGCCGAAGGCACGCTTCACGATCGGTATCGTGGATGATGTCACGAACCTGAGCCTTCCAGAAGTAAAACCGGCTCCGATCACATCGGCAGAAGGTACGGTAGAGTGTAAGTTCTGGGGTCTCGGCGGTGACGGAACCGTAGGAGCAAATAAGAACTCCACGAAGATCATCGGTGACCACACGGATAAATATATCCAGGCATATTTCCAGTATGACTCGAAGAAGACGGGCGGTATTACGATCTCCCATCTCCGTTTCGGTGACAAGCCGATCAAGAGCCCATATTACATCAATCAGGCAGACTTTGTCGCATGCCATAACCCATCTTATGTAGTAAAAGGCTATAAGATGGTACAGGATGTAAAACCGGGTGGAATCTTCATGATCAACTGCCAGTGGTCAGATGAAGAGCTTGACAAGCATATGCCGGCAGAATCGAAGAAATACATAGCAGAAAATAACGTACAGCTCTACACGATCAACGCGATCGACAAAGCGATCGAGATCGGTATGGGCAAGCGTACAAATACGATCCTCCAGTCCGCGTTCTTCAAACTGGCAAACATCATGCCGATCGAGGAAGCGGTGGACTACATGAAAGCGGCAGCGAAGAAATCCTACTCGAAGAAGGGTGACGCAGTCGTAGAGATGAACTATAAAGCAATTGATGCCGGCGTAGATGCCGTACACAAAGTAGACGTTCCTGCTTCCTGGGCAAATCCGGCACCGGATGCCCCGGCCAAAGAACTTGAGGGCCGTCCGGAAGTGGTAAAGATGGTAAAAGAACTCCTCGAGCCGATTTCGATCATGGATGGCGACAGCCTTCCGGTATCGGCGTTCAAAGATATCGCGGATGGTCAGTTCGAGCTCGGTGCTTCGGCTTATGAGAAACGTGGAACGGCGGTAACCGTGCCAGTTTGGGATCCGAATACATGTATCCAGTGTAACAACTGTGCGTTTGTTTGTTCCCACGCGACGATCCGTCCATTCCTTCTGACGGACGACGAAGTAAAAGCAGCGCCTTCGAATATGAAGATTGCGGACATGAAGCCGAAAGCCGGCGAATTCAAGTTCACGATGAGCGTATCCCCGTTAGACTGTATGGGATGCGGCGAGTGTATCACGGTATGTCCGAAGGCAGCAGAAGGGGCCATCAAGATGGTACCGCAGGAATCGCAGGCAGACGAGCAGCCGGTATTTGATTACCTCGTTGCCAATGTCGGCAAAAAAGACAGCGGAATTTCGGACACGACGCCGAAAGGTTCCCAGTTCAACCAGCCGCTCCTCGAGTTCTCGGGAAGCTGTGCCGGATGTGCGGAGACTTCGTATGCGCGCCTGATCACGCAGCTGTTCGGCGAGCAGATGTACATTTCCAATGCGACCGGATGTTCTTCCATCTGGGGAGGCCCGGCAGCTACCTCGCCATATACGGTACACAAAGACTCCAAGCAGGGTCCGGCATGGTCGAACTCCCTGTTTGAGGATAACGCAGAGCACGGTCTCGGTATGCACATCGGACAGGATGTCATCCGTAAGCAGACGATCGAGAAAGTAAAAGAACTGGCTGCTTCCGATAAGGCTTCGGCTGAGTTGAAAGCTGCTGTCGATAAATTCATGGAGACAAAAGATGATACGAGAGCAAATACACCGGATGCCAAAGCGCTCATCGCAGAGATCGAGAAGTGCGCGGCAGCAGGATGTGACCTCTCCAAAGAAATCCTCGATAAGAAACAGTACCTCGCGAAGAAATCCGTCTGGATCTTCGGTGGTGACGGATGGGCATATGACATCGGCTTCGGCGGACTCGATCATGTGCTTGCTTCCGGCGAGAACGTAAACGTGATGGTATTTGATACCGAGATGTACTCCAATACAGGTGGTCAGGCTTCGAAAGCTTCCAACATCGGTGAAGTCTGCCAGTTTGCCGCTGCCGGTAAAGAGATCGGCAAGAAGAGCCTGGCAGAGATCGCGATGAGTTACGGATATGTCTATGTGGCACAGATCGCGCTCGGCGCAAATCCGGCACAGGCTGTGAAAGCGATCGCGGAGGCAGAAGCTTACAACGGGCCGTCGCTCATTATCGGATACGCTCCTTGCGAACTCCACGGTATCGCCAAAGGCGGTATGAACCATTGTCAGGATGAGATGAAGAAGGCGGTAAAAGCCGGATACTGGAATCTGTTCAGCTTCAACCCGGCGCTGAAAGCAGAAGGAAAGAATCCGTTCACGCTGACATCCAAAGAAGGCGACGGAACATATCAGGATTTCCTGAACAACGAGGCGCGTTATACACGTCTGATCAAGCCGTTCCCGGAAAGGGCGGAAAGACTGTTCAAGGAATCCGAAGAAGCGGCAAAAGAACGTTACGAGCATTTGCAGAAGCTGGTTGAGCTTTATAAATAAAGCAGAAAAGCTTTTAACAATGATCAGATAACATGAAAAGAGTCCTGGCCGGATGCCCGCATCCGCCTGGGATTCTTCTCATTATAGAAGAAATTTCATAAGCTGCTAAGGATAAGGAATAAAAGATCCGATATGAATAATGTGGTCTGTCTTTCCCGCGCAATACGCGTGAGAGAGATAGCGCATGGCATTGAAAAATTGGATAGAAAGGATTTGATGGAATGAGCAAGAGGTTTACATCCATTGTACTTTGTCTGGCTTTGTTCATTACGATGTTTTCTTCCCCGTCGCAGTCGATGGCGAAGAAAACAAAGGTGAAACTGAACAAGAAGAAAGTGACATTGTATGTGGGAAAAAGCGTCCGTCTGAAAGTGAAGGGGACGAAAAAGAAAGCAAAATGGAAGAGCAGCAGCAAAAAAGTGGCAACCGTTTCTTCCAAAGGAACCGTGAAGGCAAAGAAGAAGGGAAAGGCCAAGATCACGGCAAAGGTTGGAAAAAAGAAACTCGTATGCCGTGTTACAGTTAAGAATAAGAAACAGACACCGTCCACCAACTCGAACGATGGCGGTCAGCCAGGGGGAGGCGGTTCGCCTGCTGCGACGCAGCCGCCGGTAAATGACGGGACAGGCGGAAATGGTGGAAATGGCGGAAACGATGGTGCGACTTCCGTTCCGCAGCCACCGGTCGAGGGAGACAAAACGGCCCTGCCGGCCACGGAAATCCCGCAGCCGACAGACGAGGGAACAAAAACGGCCGCACCGGCCACGGACAAACCGGATCTGCCGGCCACGGACAAACCCCAGCCGACGGACGCGGGAACGAAGACCGCCGCGCCAGCCACGGACAAACCACAGCCGACATCCGGTGCCAGCGTGACCGCTAAGCCGACACCGACAGCAGGTGTAGACGTAACGGCAGTGCCGGTGACCGCAGTTCCGCAGCCGACAGAGAGTGCCGTGATCACGGCGGCACCGGAGACGAAAAGTCCTCAGCCGGCACAATCACAGGCGCCGGTCATTATCCCGACAACGGTGAAAGAAGCTTCGTTTGAAGAGGGGACAGATGGGTTTATAGCGCAGGGCAATGCAAGTATTTCGGTAGTTGGGAACGGCTACGGAGAAGGAAACTGCCTGCAGGTGTCAAACCGGACGGCGGCGACAGACGGTGTTGTCTATTCGGCCGGAGAAGAAGTGACAGCTTTAGAGAGTTATACGATCCAGGGTTATGTCAAAGCGGCTTCCGGTACGATCAAATGTATGTACCGCACGGGGGATACAGATGCGGATGTTCACGAACTGGCCGCTGTTTCGGTATCAGGTGAATGGGTTAAATTTATGGGAACCCTTACGGTGCCGGAAGGATTTTCAAAGCTGGATATCTGGTTTGAACTAGATGACCCTTCGGAAACGTTCTTTATCGATGAAGTAAAGCTTTTACAGGTTGTCAACATCAAAGAAGTATTTGATCCGATTTTTGGGAAGACGGGAACCTGTATCAATCCAGCTCAGCTCGAGGATCCAGAAATACTCGCTTATGTGAAAAAGAACTATTCCAGTATTTCGTTAGAAAACGACATGAAACCGGATTCCGTGCTGCAGGCATGGTCCCGCCCGCTGATCAGTACAGAGACGGCGAAAGGCAGGACGGGAGATTATATCATACCGGATAGCTATCAGGAAGCCCAGGTTCCAGAGTTAAATTACCGAACGATCGACAAGGTGATGAAGATCGCGAAGGAGAACGGACTCAAGATCCGTTACCACGTACTCGTATGGCATTCCCAGACGCCGGAATGGTTCTTTAAAGAGGGTTACAGCACAGATGAGAATGCGAAATACGTGTCGCCCGAGACGATGTATGCCCGCATGGAGATGTACATCCGCAGTGTGATCCATCATGTGTATACACTGGACGGGGGAGCTTACCGGGATGTTGTGTATACATGGGATGTCGTGAATGAGTATTTCGCGAATACGGCAGATAAGAACTGGTCAGCTGTCTTTGGCAACCGGGTGGATGCGGATCACCCGGGATTTGGAAATACGAGGCCGGAGTATGTGAAGCGGGCGTTTGAGATCGCCTATGACGAGCTGGAAAAATTCGGGCTGTCAGGACTCATACCACTGATGTACAATGACTTTAACACCTATCAGAGGACAGATGAGATCATCGAACTGATCAACTATATTAACTCCGGCTCTAAAAAAGTATGTGCCGGTGTCGGGATGCAGAGCCATGTCAGCTCGAGAGGAAGCTTCTCTTCAGTAGACAATTACATCCGGGCGATTCAGAGTTTTCTCGAGGAGGACTTCCAGGTACAGATCACGGAACTGGACGTGGCGAGCTGGGATACAGAGGAAGTTGAGGAGAACGGGGTAAAAGTCACCTATCTTAAAGATGAGACGGGACAGAGGCTGCCGAACCCTCTTCCGCACGAGGAGAAAATGGCAGGTTACGAGGTGCAGGCGCAGTATATCAGTGACCTGACAAAGAGGCTGATCAACCTGCAGCGGGATTATCATTACCAGATCAATGGACTGACATGGTGGGGCATGCATGACGGCGTGTCATGGGTGAAATCCCATGCGCTGATGTTTCATGGAGAAAATGATCAGTTCGCAAAACCTCCGTATGAGGCAAAGCCTTCGTACTATGCGTTCATGCAGGCCGCAGAATCTGAGTTGAGTAAGCCAGCGCCGACGGCGCCGCCGCTGCGCGCATACGATTTTAACGAGGATCCGTATACGAAGGAATCCTCAAAGGAGTCCCATGTCGTAAACGATGACGGCTCGATCACGCTGACCTTTAACGGCGGCGGGGCGTATGACTTCTTCCTGCCGGAGAGTGAGTGGGGCGGTGTGGATTATAAATCCGTTGTCATTACTTATACGAGTGAGGGAGGAGATCTCAGCCACTCGCTGTTCGATGCGAATGCACTCGGAACAAGCAATGTACAGGTCGGCAAGCATACCGACTGGGGTGGTAAGTTTAAAAATACGCAGGGTGCGGAGAAGAGGCTGATCCTTAGCGTGGGGAATGATTTTGCGGGTGGATGTATCCGCGGGATCCAGCTCTTTACACAGAACACGGCAGCTACGGTTAAGATTACGATCAAATCAATGCTGTTCTGCGGCAAGGCAAACCCGACGAAATATGACCTTGATCCGACGCTGAACCCACCGCAGAGGCCGACGATACCGACGCCGGTGCCGACAGCGGTACCTACGGTCACACCGATACCGGCAGCGACAGCAGAGCCGACGGCAGTGCCAGCGCCGCCTTCGCAGGTGAAATTTGACTTCTCAAATGAGGACTCTTATCTTATCGAGGATCCGAGCAAGGTGTCGCATGTCTTAAATGAGGATGGCTCGATCACGATCAGCTTTAAGGGCGGCGGGGCGTATGATTTCTTCCTGCCGGAAAGATATTGGAACGGCAATGTTTACAAGTCGATTGAGCTCATTTATACAAGTGAGGGAGGAAACCTCGGCCATGCGCTGTATGATGCCAATACAGTCGGTTCCAGTAATATAAATGCCGGGAAACATCCCGACTGGACACAGCAGATCAAAGCCACAGGAGGTGAGGAGAAAAAACTCGTCTTTAATGCAACGGATGAGTGTGTCGGCGGATGTATCCGCGGATTGCAGATCTTTACGCAGAATGCCGAAACGACGATCACGATCAAATCTATGGTATTCCGAGATGTGGTTTCCCTGGATGTTTCAAATCTGTCTGGCGGAACGAATACGGACGATGGTAAGCTGTTAAATGACATCGATCGGGTAACGATCCCTCTTCCGAAGTTTGCTGACCTGACGAAGGGGTCAAAGGTGGAAGTGACTGTCAGCGGAACACTTTCGGAAAGTTCTGACGGTTTCCGTATGTGGCTGGCGGAAGGAACGGCCACTGCTTCGGATCATTATTACTACACGAAAAACAATGGAGTGGGACTTGGCGGCAAACCGGGAGAGGGAGATCCGGCCTATCAGGCGGGGGCATTTACGGTGACCGGTCAGTTGACAATAGGTAACAATACGACGGATAAGGAGAGGCCTGATACCGCAAATAACCTGCTAATAAAGGCAACATCTTATAATACTAAGTTGAACGGAGTTACGATTACCAGTATTCAGGTACGAAGTCTTGACAGTACCACCCACCGATGGGTGACGACGTGGGGGACGGCAGAGGAAAAATGCGGACTTAACAAGGATGACGACCGGATGCCAAAGCTTCCTCTTGAGGATACGACCGTTCGGCAGATCATCCGGGTGACGACAGGCGGCGAGAAGCTCCGCCTCCGTCTCTCAAACCAGTACGGGGAAAGTGATGTGACGGTGAAGTCGCTTCATTTGGCGAAACAGGTCAAGGCGGATGCGTCTACGATCGATACGGCGACGGATCAGGTCGTTACGGTAGACGGCAGAGAGGAATTTGTAATCCCTGCAGGAAAAGTCATTATAACGGATCCGGTTGATTTTCCGGTAAATGCCCTTGAAAATGTCGCGATCACTTCATATTTTGGCGCTTCGCCGACGCAGAATATTACGGGGCACCGGGGAGCGAGAGCGACGACATACCAGGTATCTGGCAACCATGTGTCAGATGAGGCGCTGACGGATCCGCAGACGACACTTAGCTGGTTTTTCTTAGCGGACGCTTCCATTTGGTCGACGAAGGAGAGCAAGGCGGTTGTCTGTTTTGGAGATTCGATCACGGACGGCTATGGAACAGATGCGGACTATCTCGGGAAAAAGCCTGACAGCTATACGAGATGGGTGGACTATTTCGCGAAAAGGCTTCAGGCGAATGAGAAGACGAAACATATCTCAGTCATCAACGAAGGAATCGGTTCGAACTCCATTCTCGGCGCTTATCCTACCGATGCCGGAAAAGACAGGTTCGCGAGAGATCTTTTGAAACATGACGGCGTTGGTTACTGTATCATCCTGTTCGGTGTCAATGATCTGAATAAACTGGAGAATACGGATAAATATGACCAGCTTCTTCCCGAGTACCAGAAAATGGTGAAGCTTTGCCATGACAACGGCATTAAAGTATATGGCGCGCCGATCCTTCCGTTCGGAACGAGTGGCTATTACAGTGAGAATTCGGAGAAAGTGCGGACGATGATCAACAACTGGATGCGCTCATCGGATTCTCAGATGGACGGCATCATTGATTTTGAGAGTGCGGTGGCCGACCCGGACAATCCGATAAATATTTTAGAGGAGTATACGCATGCGGATGGACTTCATCCGTATGACGGATATGAAGTAATGGCAAACGCGATCGACTTAACGCTGTTTGAATAGAGAGAATGAATAAAAAACAGTCTGGCTTTTCTATATTCGAAAAGGCCGGACTGTTTTTTTGCCCTTACGCCTAGCGGCGCACATTTTTTTCCGTGCGCGGTACAGACGTGATCAATTTTTGAAATTTTTTCGGTGTATAACCGGTAAATTTTTTAAATGACGTAATAAAGTTGGTATAGTCTTTAAATCCGGCTCCAAAACATGTTTCGGTCACATTTTTTCCCTGCAAGAGCAAGGATTTTGCTTTTGAGAGGCGGCACAAGAGAAGATAATTGAAGATCGTAGTTCCGGTTTCTTTTTTAAACATATGGCACATGTAATATTTATTCAGAAACAGATGCTCGGCCAGTTCGTCGAGTGTGATCGGTTCTAATAGGTGATCCTGTATGTACTGAAGGATGGTCTGTGTGTTGTCCGAATACGTACATGGCAGTACGGCCGGTCTGCCGTCAAAAAGATGGTTGATAAAAATAAGAAGCTGGAGCAGATACGTTTCCATCAATAATGTCTGGCCTGTCAGAGGGTAGGCTGCCGCCTGTTTCATATGCTCATATTGCAGTAAAATATACTGGAGCTGCGATTCATCCAGCAAAACGACATTGTTTGTTCCGGGTTCCCGGTTTCGAAAGCAGGCGGACAGATCGATCTCGGGCGTGTCATGCCGTCGGAAAAACGGAGGCGGGATGTGGATGTAGATCCGCTCATACGGTGTCGTCAGACGGTTTACCGCTTTGTGGAGTTCCAGATCGTTGATCACCAACAGCGTTCCCGCCGTGATCTGATAACAGGAATCCTGAATGAAAAAGGATAATTCACCATCTAACAAAACAAAAAGCTCATAAAAATTGTGGATATGGAAATCCGAAACATAGGACGCCATCGACCTTAATCTGCTAACATCAATCTCATCTGAAAATTCCCTGATCATAATATTCTCCATTCCAGAGCGCTTGCTACGGATATAGCGGCCCCTGCCTTACTATTGAGCGCAATATTCACAAGTTTTTGTACAAAAACAAAAAGGAAGCGGCTCGTATTTAGTGATATTATAAGAGTAGGAGAGCAATAATGCAAGTAAAAAATGGTTTGGCGCGGCAGGAGAAAGATGTGGCGGCCGCGCAGGATAAGGAGGAAATGTATGAGAGGAAGGAAGAAGTGCCCATTTTGGGTATTTATGCTGATCGTATCTTTGCTGGTATCTGCTTTCGGTATGCCTTGGACAGTGGAATCAGTAAAAGCAGCAACAAAGGCAAAGAAAGTAAAAAGTATCTCCGTTGTTAAGCCGGAAATTTCCGCGCTGTCAATGAAGAAGGGCAGCAAATACCGGTTAAAAACGGAAATACTGCCGAAAACGGCAAAAAACAAAAAGGTAACATACCGCTCAAGCAAGCCGTCGGTTGTTTTCGTTTCTTCGCAGGGGGTCATGACGGCAAAAAAAGCAGGGACAGCCAGAGTGACAGTCCGCGCGACTGATGGGAGCAAAAAGATGGCACGTATTCAGGTAAAAGTCTTGAAAAAACTGAAAAAGGTTTCAAAAGTGACGTTAAACACCGGGAAAGTGACATTGTATGTCAATGAAACAGGCGGGGCGGACGGAAATGCCGGACAGTGTAAGCTGCTGGCAAAGATTTTACCGAAAAACGCGACCGAAAAGAAGGTGGTGTTCCAATCGTCCGACCGTTCCGTGGCTTCCGTGAATCAGAGCGGAGTGGTAAAGGCGAAGAAGGCGGGGAAGGCGAAAATTACCGCCTATGCGGCAGATGGCTGGGGAAAGAAAGCGACCTGCACGGTGACCGTAGAAAAGGGAGCGTCGGATCAGGCGTCTCAGAAGCCGGCAGTACCTTCCGCGGCTCCCGTATCGCCCTCTCCGGCAGTCCCGTCCGCGACGCCGAAGGAAGACGGCGTTTACGTACTGGCGGAGCAGAACCGGGCCGCGCAGATTTTTTTGGATGAGAACGGCGCCGACTTTGAGGGACTGAAACTCATCGCGGACTGTGTGGCCGATGATGTGAAGCTGGTCGCTGACGCCGACATGGACGTGGTCACAAAGGCGAAAGAGTTAAAGGGAACACCGGTGATCGCCGGAAGCATCGGAAACCATACGCTCATTGATTCTTTAATCCGCGAGGGAAAACTCGACGTATCGGCGATTCAGGGAAAATGGGAGACATATAAGATCGAAGTAGTGGAAAATCCCGTGGCAGGAATCCAGCAGGCGCTCGTTGTCGTGGGAAGCGATAAGCGGGGCACGATCTACGGCATGTTCCATATTTCAGAGCAGATGGGGGTATCCCCCTGGGTGTACTGGGCGGATGTCAACCCGGCCAGACAGCAGACGGTTTCGTTCCGCTATTCGCAGATCGAAACGGTATCCAAAGAGCCTTCGGTCAAATACCGCGGCATTTTCCTCAACGATGAGGAGCCGTCGCTGGGAACGTGGGTCAACAATTTCTTTAAAGAAGAAAAGGGCGGAAAATTCAACGAAAAATTTTATGAAAAAGTGTTCCAGCTCATCCTCCGTCTGAAAGGAAATTATCTGTGGCCGGCCATGTGGAATTCCTCGTTTGGCGCGGACGGAAGTGAGAGTGCGGACGCCAGCGCGAAACTGGCGGATACGTACGGCGTTGTCATGGGAACGTCGCATCATGAGCCGATGATGCTGGCGCATCAGGACTGGGTGCGCAATAAGAAAAACTACGGAACCGGGGAATGGGATTTCGTGAAAAACCGGGAGGGATTGATGCAGTTCTTCGAAGAGGGCGCAAAAACCCGCGGCGCATTTGACAATATCGCCACGGTAGGCATGCGCGGCGACGGCGATACGACGATGCTTCCCGAAGGAAGTACACTGGAAGAAAACATCAGCCTTCTCAAAGAGATCATCACCGAGCAGAAAAACATATTAAATCAACACGGACTGCAGGATAAGCCGAAAATGCTGGCGCTGTACAAAGAGGTAGAAGAGTACTGGCAGGGCGGCGACGGTGTTCCCGGACTGCGGGAGTGGGAAGGACTGGACGATGTGACGATCCTTCTGTCGGAAGACAATTACGGTAATGTGCGCACGCTGCCGACGGAAGCGAACAAAAACCGCGAGAGCGGCTGGGGCATGTATTATCATTTCGACTATAACGGGGCGCCGGCTTCCTACCAGTGGGTGCAGACGATGCAGCTGCAGAAGGTGTGGGAGCAGATGTCGATGGCGTACGACTACGGCATCCGGGACATCTGGATCGTGAATGTCGGCGACTTAAAGCCGATGGAAATGCCGATCTCCTATTTCCTCGATATGGCCTGGGATTTCGACCGCTGGGGAACGTCCCATATCGAGAGCGCCGAGGAATATGAGAAAGCATGGATCGGGCAGCAGTTTGGCAACTACACAGATGAAAAGGGGATCGAGGATATTACGTCCATCGTTTCCCGCTATCTCAAGTTAAACGGCAGTAAGAAGCCGGAGATCGTCACGGACTCTACATATAACCTCACGAATTATAATGAGGCGGCAAGGGTATTGCAAAACGCCGGGGCGATCATTCGGGACGCCGAAAAGTATAAGGAGATCCTGTCGGAAGAAGCGCAGGCGGCCTATTACCAGCTCGTCTATTATCCCGCGGCCGCGTCCGCGAACATCCACCGGATGCAGATTTATACGGGGCTCAATAAAGCGCACGCCAAACAGAAGCGCGCGAGTGCCAATGTTTACGCGGGACTCGTGGAGCAGGCGATCGAATTCGACCAGGAGCTGGAGCGCACCTACAATAAAAATATGCCGGGCGGCGTCGGCGACAAGTGGGACGGTATGATGGCGCAGGCGAGGAACGCGGCGCATGTCGGATATGATACGTGGAAGCCGCAGGGGGCTTATCCGACGCCGAAATATCTGGATGTCCCAGCGGGAAGTAATATGATGGTCGGCGTCGAAGGGGATGCGAATGTGTACAAGACGGGAACGGTTTCCCTGCCGGAAATTACGAGCACGAACCAGGAAACGGTGACGATCGATATTACGAATGGCGGCGACACTCCGTTTGACTATACGCTGGCGGCGGATCGGGACTGGATCCGGCTGGACAAGACGGGTGGTGAGGTGAGCGCGCAGGACGCGGTCAAAGTGAGCGTTGACTTTTCCAAACTGACTGGTTACGACAGGGGGACGATCTCGATCAAAGGGAACGGACAGGAGGTCACTGTGGCGGTCACGGCCGTCGATGTCGATACGTCCTGGCTCGATCCGATGACATTTGTGGAAGCGCGCGGGTACGTCTCGATCGAGGCCGAGCATTATGCGGACGCAGGAGCCGGAAAAAATGGGGCTCAGTGGAAGAAGATCCCAGGATACGGACGGGGACTGTCGGCCCTGAAAGTATTTCCGACGACCGAATCCTTCCCGGATGTTTCCGAGGCGCCGTATGTGGAGTACAAAGTTATGCTGGCAAACGATGCCGCGTATAAGATGGAAACGTATTTCGCACCGTCAAATCCGGTCGACGCCGATCATATTTCCATGAAATTCGGGGTGAGCATTGACGGAGGCGAAGTGCAGGTGATCGATACGATCAATTCGTCGTATAACGCGGGCGCCTGGAGCGATTCGATCTGGTCAAACGGCGTGCGCAACAATGTCCATACGGCGAGTGTGGAACTCGGGGAACTGGAATGGGGAACGCATACCATCCGCATTTACGCGCAGGATCCGGCGCTCGTACTGCAGAAGATGGTATTGTATTCGAGCCGGCGGCTGCCGACATCATGCCTCGGGGCGCCGGAGAGTTATTTCGTCGGAGAGAAATCCGTCGGAAAGTAATCCGTCTCCTTTACATAAGCTGGCACTTCTGTTAAAATATTGGTAAGGCTGTAATGTGAACTATTGGTCTTTAAAACATTTATTTTTAGGAGGAAGGTATTATGCGAGCAGTAAAAAGAGCAAGCGGCATCGTTCTCAGCATGGCGATGGCGCTGTCATTACTCGCCCCAGCGGAAAGTATGGCGGCGAAACAACCAAAGATGAGTAAGAGCCGCGCGACCGTGCCGGTGGGGAAAACGATCACCCTGTCACTGAAAAACGCGGCAAAGAAGGCAAAAATCACATGGGGTTCCAAACAGAAAAAGATTGCGAAGGTCGTTCAATCGTCGAAAAAGAAGGCGAAGATCCGAGGGGTGAAAGCCGGAAAGGCAACGATCACGGCGAAGTACAAACTGGGTAAGAAAAAGAAGACACTTACCTGTAAAGTGACAGTACAGGATAAATCTGATAACAAAAAACCAGTCTCTTCTGTGACTCCGAACGGGGCATCATCCGTGCCATCGGCACCATCAGAGCCGTCAGCACCGTCATCGTCCGCACCGGCGGTAACAGAGCCGCCGGCATCCGAAACACCGGCGCAGTCATTCAAATGGGTGACGACGTGGGGAACGGCAGAGGAAAAATGTGATGCGACGAAGGACGCGATGCCGAAACAGGCGCTTCCCGATACGACCGTCCGCGAGATCATCCGTGTGACGACCGGCGGGGACAAGCTGAGGCTGCGCCTTTCTAACCAGTACGGGGACAGCGATGTGGAGATCCGGTCGATGCACTTGGCAAAGCAGGTCAAAGCAGACGAGTCCACGATCGATACGGCTACCGATCAGGCGGTCACGGTAGGAGGCAGTGAGGAGTTTGTCATTCCGGCGGGACAGGTGATCGTGACGGACGAGGTCGCGTTCCCGGTCAATGCGCTCGATAATGTCGCAGTGTCCATCTATTTTGGAGCGGCGCCGGAAAAGAACGTAACGGGCCACCGGGGAGCCAGGGCGACGACATATCAGGTCGAGGGCAATCAGGTTTCCGAGGAGACATTTAAGAGACCGAAAACGACGACGAGCTGGTTCTTCCTGGCAGACGTGTCCATCTGGTCGCCGGCGAAGAGTAAGGCGGTCGTATGTTTCGGCGATTCGATCACGGACGGATACGGAACGGACGCCTCCTACTTAGGGAAAAAACCGGACAGCTATACGAGATGGATCGACTATTTCGCGAAGCGCCTGCAGGCAGATGAGTCAAAGAACCACATTTCCCTGATCAATGAGGGGATCGGCGCTAATTCTATCCTCGGCAGTTATCCGACCGATGCCGGAAAAGACCGTTTTGCCAGGGATCTACTGGAGCATGACGGGGTTGCCTACTGTATCATCCTGTTCGGCGTCAACGACCTGAACAAGCTGCCGGATGCGAGCTTATATGACAAGCTTTTGCCGGAGTACCAGAAAATGGTGAAACTCTGCCACGATAATGGCATTAAAGTATACGGCGCGCCGATTCTTCCATTTGGAACGAGCGATTATTACAGTGAGGGATCCGAGCAGGTGAGGACGATGATCAATAACTGGATGCGCTCGGCGGATTCGCAGATGGATGGCATCATTGACTTTGAGAGCGCGGTGGCCGATCCGGAAAATCCGAAAAATGTGTTGGAAGAATATACGCATGACGATGGCCTGCACCCGTATGACGGATACGAGGCGATGGCAAATGCCATTGACCTGAAGTTGTTTGAGTAAGTAATCTGAGTGAGTAAACAGCAAAATGAGTAAAGGAACGATATGGATCATAAAATAAAGCAGCAATACCGGGAGCCGGACGTAAAAATGGAAGAGAGGACGCAGATCTCTTATCTCATTCAGGAAGATTTCCGGGAAGAGACGGCTTCTGCCAACAACAGATGGGACATACAGGGAACGGCTGTCTGCGTAGATGTTCCCAATGAGGAAAACCGCAGTATGAAGATCTGCGGGGAAAATAGCAGTATCCGCACCGTATTTCCGGCACAGGAAGGAAAGCTGGCCGTGTCGCTATGGGTCAGAATGGAGATCCATAACACGGGCGTCAATGTCCTGACGCTTTATGCCGGCCGGGAATGCGGGGATGCGGATAAGGTCATACAGATGGATACGGAAGGAGCCTATTTCTACGCGTATGACGGAAAGAAGAAACAGAAGCTGTGTCATTTTGAGAGCGATGCCTGGTACAGCGTGTATCTGGTGCTCGATACGAAGTCGCACACCTATTCGCTGTTTGTGGATGGAAAGAGATTGTTGTGGAACGCGGCGTTTATAGCGCCGGCGGATACGATCCATGTGCTGTCGTCCGGCAGTTACGGCGGGGTCCTGTACGTCAACCGGGTTCAGTTGTACGCCCGGCCGGTCCAGTCTGTGGAACAGGCGGTGCCGGATGGCGGAGTTCTTTTGGACGCCAGGGAGATGGGGATCGCGGCGGACGGGACGACCGTGGTGACAGACGAGTTGCAGCGCCTCATCGACCAGGCCGGGCAGTCGGGCGGCGTCGTGTATTTGAAGGACGGTACATATCTGACCGGTATGATCGAGTTAAAACGTAATGTGACGTTGTATATCGAAGAGGATGCGGTCCTGAAAGGGGTGTTGGATTTCGACGCCTATCCGGTGAGGCTGAGCAGCCAGCATCCGAACTGGAATACGATGGTGCAGGGGCCGCAGAAATCGCTGATCTACGCGGATTCACAGGAAAATATCCGCATCATGGGAGGCGGCACGATCGACGGGAGCGGGGATTTCCCGGGAGCTTACGGTTCCGAGAGCCTCCGCGTCTGCGCGGTCTTACTCGTTGGCTGTCCTCAGGCGCAGCTGTGCGATCTGTATGTGAAAGACGCCGGGATGTGGACGATCCCGGTTGTGGAATGTGACGATCTCTATATCCATGACCTGAATTTGTATTCCACCTGGTATCCAAACCGGGACGGCATCGACATCTGTGACTGTTTCCGTGTCCTCATCGAGAACTGTTGTATTCAGGCGGATGACGACGCCATATGCTTTAAGAGCGGAAATGAGAGCGGATGCGACAATGTGCTCGTTCGGAATACCAGTATCGTGAGCACGATGGCGAACGGCATAAAATTTGGAACATACAGCTATGGCGGCTTTACGAACTGTGTCTGTGAGGACTGTATGATCAAGGATACCCAGACGTGCGCCATCGCCGTCCAGTGTGTCGACGGCGGGCGCGTGCGGAATTTGCGTTTTCGCCGGATCACGATACAGAATGTGGAGAGCGTGTTTTTTATCATTATCGCGGACAAGGGCCGGACACCGGACTGGGGAACCAGACGGATCGGCAGCGTGGAAGAGATTACCTTTGAATGGATCGAAGCGGAGCGCGTGCGCCGGCCGTACGGCTGTTATCTCGGGGGATACCGGACGCCAGACGGAGAGGTATATACGATCCGGGACATTTATTTTCACGGTGTCAATGTCATCTATGAGGGGGGCGTCTCCTACGTCCCGTCCCCGCCGCCGGAATTTGCCGACCAGTACCCGGAATCCAATGTGTTTGGAAATCTGCCGGCTTCCGCCTATTATATCCGGCACGCGGATACGGTTGTTTTTGAGAAGTGCGGGATGACTGTGGCGCTTCCAGACGCCAGGCCGGCCATACAGACGGAGGACGCCGTCAATGTGTCCATAGACGGGCGAGCGGTAAGTTCTTCGATTTCCGAATGATTGTAGTCATATTTTTCCTGTTTCTGCATATAATTACAAGTAATACAGGTTTTTGTACAAGCATCAGGACCTGACTATGCAGAAAAGAGGTATGACTATGGCGAATAACGAAAAGGGAACGATTTCCCGCAAGAAAAAGACAATGGATGGAAATATGGCGGCGGCTCACGTATCGTACGCGTTTACGGAGGCATCTGCTATTTATCCGATCACTCCTTCGTCCCCGATGGCGGATTACACCGATATTTGGGCGAGTGAGGGCTTGAAAAACATATTTGGGCAGTCCGTCGTAATGAGCGAGATGCAGTCAGAGGCCGGAGCGGCCGGCGCGCTCCACGGCGCACTGCAGGCGGGAGCGCTGGCGACAACGTACACAGCGTCACAGGGACTTTTACTCATGGTTCCGAACATGTATAAGATCGCGGGCGAACTGCTGCCGGCAGTGATCCACGTATCGGCGCGCGCGCTGGCGAGCCATGCGCTGTCGATTTTTGGCGACCACACGGATGTGTACGCCTGCCGTGGGACAGGCTTTGCGATGCTGTGCGCGGGAAATGTACAGGAAGTTATGGATTTAGGAGCAGTGGCACACCTTGCCGCGATTGCGGGAAGGGTGCCTTTTTTGCATTTCTTTGACGGATTCCGCACGTCGCATGAGATCCAGAAGATCGAAATATGGGATTATGAGGATTTGAAGGAAATGTGCCCGATGGATGAGGTCCGCGCGTTCCGCGAGAGAGCGTTGAACCCGAACCATCCGGTGCAGAGGGGTACGGCACAGAATCCCGATATCTTTTTCCAGGTGAGGGAGGCGTCAAATCCATATTATGACCGTTTGCCGGCGATCGTGGAAACGTATATGGATATGGTAAATAAAAAGATCGGCACCGATTATAAACTGTTTAATTATTATGGCGCGCCGGATGCGGAGAAAGTCATCGTGGCGATGGGCTCCGTGTGCGATGCGGTAGAGGAAACGATCGATTACCTGACGGCGAAAGGAGAAAAGGTCGGACTCGTGAAAGTGCGCCTGTTCCGTCCGTTCAGCGCGAAGCATCTTCTCTCGGCGCTTCCAGATACCGTCAAACAGATCCAGGTGCTCGACCGCAGCAAAGAGCCGGGCGCGCAGGGAGAGGCGCTGTACCTCGATGTGTCGGCGGCGCTAAAAGACAGTAAGTTTAAAGGGGTGACCGTGTTCGGCGGCCGCTACGGACTCGGTTCGAAGGACACGTATCCGGCGGACATCATGGCCGTGTTTGAGAATACGTCGAAGAACGGATTTACGCTCGGCATCGAGGACGACGTGACGAATCTGTCTCTTCCGAGGACGGAGAGCCCGGAGACGAGCCCGGCTGGCACGACGAGCTGTAAGTTCTGGGGCATGGGCGCCGACGGTACGGTCGGGGCCAATAAGAACTCTATTAAGATCATCGGTGACCACACCGAAAAGTATGTGCAGGCATATTTTGACTACGATTCGAAGAAATCCGGTGGTGTGACGATTTCGCACCTGCGCTTTGGCGACGAGCCGATCAAGTCGTCGTACTTGATCGACAAGGCGGATTTTGTCGCCTGCCACATGCCGGCTTATATATACAAATACGATATGGTACAGGATCTGAAAAAAGGCGGTTCGTTCCTGCTCAACTGTTCGTGGGACAAAGAGGAGCTGGAAAAGAACCTACCGGGGCAGGTCAAGCGCTATATCGCGGAACAGGGCATTCATTTTTACACGATCGACGGATTCGCGCTCGGGAAGGAGATCGGCCTCGGCGGAAGGATCAATACGATACTGCAGTCCGCGTTTTTCGTTATTTCCGGCATCATTCCGAAAGAAGAAGCGATCCGCTATATGAAAGACGCGGCGACGAAGACGTATTCGAAAAAGGGCGATGACATCGTCGAGATGAACCACAAGGCGATCGAGGCGGGTGCGGAGAAATTTAAAGAAATCGAGATCCCGTCGTCCTGGCAGTCGGCAGAGGACGAGAACCTCACAGATCCGGTGAGCGGAGATAATAAGAAGCTGATCGATTATGTGAATGGCATCCAGAGCAAGATCAATGCGCAGCGGGGGGACGAGCTTCCGGTTTCCGCCTTTACCGATTATGTGGACGGAACGGCGCCGCTCGGCTCGGCGGCTTATGAAAAACGAGGCGTCGGCATCGATATCCCGCGCTGGAACCCGGACGGGTGTATCCAGTGTAATTTCTGTTCCTATGTGTGCCCGCACGCCTGCATCCGGCCGCTCGCGCTCGAGGGCGATACACTTTCGCAGGCACCGGAAGGAACGACAACGAAAATGACGGGCATGGACGATATGACATTTGCCATTACGATCTCGCCGCTCGACTGTACGGGCTGCGGCAACTGTGTCAATGTATGCCCGGGCAACAACCGGAACGACGTGCTGAAGATGATCTCGAAAGAGGAGAGCATGTACCAGCAGAAACTGTTTGACTACGGGGTAAATGTCGAGACGCCGGAGAAGGTATTTGAGAAATTTAAAGTCGATACCGTCAAGGGCAGCCAGTTCAAAAAACCGCTCTTAGAATTCTCGGGCGCGTGCGCGGGCTGCGGGGAGACGCAGTACGCGAAACTGGCTACGCAGTTGTTCGGCGACCGCATGTATATCGCGAACGCGACCGGATGTTCTTCGATCTGGGGCGGTTCGTCGCCGGCGATGCCGTATACGGTCAATCATGACGGGGAGGGGCCGGCCTGGGCAAATTCCCTGTTTGAAGATAACGCGGAGTTTGGTTTCGGTATGGAACTCGGCCAGCGGACGCTCCGGGCCAAAGTAAAGGAAGCGGCAAAAGCGCTGGAACAGGAGACGGACGACGCCGAGCTGAAACAAAAATGCAGCCGGTATCTCGAGACATGGGACGAAGGCTGTGAAAATAAGCAGGCGGTGAAAGAGCTGACCGAATATTTGGAAAAAGGCGGCAGCGTTTCTGGCAGCAGCCATGCCCAGACGATCCTGGAATACAAAGATTTTGCGGCGAAGAAGTCGCAGTGGATCTTCGGCGGTGACGGATGGGCGTACGATATCGGGTACGGCGGCCTCGATCATGTGCTCGCGAGCGGGCAGGACATCAACATCCTCGTGTTTGACACCGAAGTGTATTCAAATACCGGAGGCCAGGCGTCAAAATCGACACCGACCGGAGCGATCGCCCAGTTCGCGGCGGCGGGCAAAGAGGTGAAGAAAAAAGATCTCGCGGCGATCGCCATGAGTTACGGCTACATTTATGTCGCGCAGGTGGCGCAGGGGGCCGATATGGCGCAGACGGTAAAGGCGTTCCAGGAGGCGGAACAGTATCATGGCCCTTCGCTGATCATCGCTTACGCGCCGTGTATCAACCACGGGATCCGGACCGGTATGGGAGACTCGATGGGCGAGGAGAAAAAAGCGGTTGAGGCAGGCTACTGGCACTTGTTCCGCTACAATCCTGACAATGCTGGGAAAGGTGAAAATCCGTTTACGCTCGATTCGAAAAAGCCGACTGGCAATTACCGTGACTTCCTGATGGGCGAGGTGCGGTACAACCGTCTGATGCGCGCCAACCCGGAACGCGCGGAGCGGCTGTTTGACAAATCAGAAAAAGAAGCGAAGGAGAAGTACGATAGACTTGCACAAATGTCGTAAATGGTGTATAACTAAATAAGAAGAAATCAGGGGCAGAAGGGGATATTTGATTTCTGGGCCCGAAAGATCAGGAGGATAAGGAAAATGGAACTTACCAGTATACGGGACCTGTTCCGTAACAAAGAAAAATACGCCGGGAAAGAAGTGACGGCCGGCGGCTGGATACGAAGTATAAGGGATTCGAAAACGTTTGGTTTCATCGTCATCAGCGACGGCACGTTTTTTGAGCCGCTGCAGATCGTTTACAGCGATAAACTTGACAATTTCGAAGCGATTTCAAAACTCAATGTAGGAGCGGCGATCATCGTAAAGGGAACGCTGGTGGAGACGCCGGACGCGAAACAGCCGTTTGAGATCCAGGCGGAGAGCGTGGCGGTGGAGGGAAACTCCACCAGCGACTACCCGCTCCAGAAAAAACGCCACTCCTTTGAGTATTTGAGGGAAATTTCCCATCTCAGGCCGAGAACGAATACGTTCCAGGCCGTGTTCCGCGTGCGCTCGCTCATTGCCTACGCGATCCACACGTTTTTCCAGGAACGGGATTTCGTGTATGTGCACACGCCGCTCATTACCGGGAGTGACTGCGAAGGGGCAGGGGAGATGTTCCGGGTGACGACTCTTGATATGGACAATATACCGAAAAACAGCGATGGAACGATTGATTATACGCAGGATTTCTTTGGGAAAGAGACGAATCTGACCGTGAGCGGGCAGCTCAATGGAGAGACATTTGCGCAGGCGTTTAAAAATATTTACACGTTTGGGCCTACGTTCCGCGCGGAAAATTCGAATACGACCAGACACGCGGCGGAGTTTTGGATGATCGAGCCGGAGATCGCGTTTGCGGATCTGAATGATGATATGATGCTGGCCGAGCAGATGTTAAAATTCGTGATCCGCTATGTGCTGGAGCACGCGCCGGAAGAGATGGATTTCTTCAACCGCTTTGTGGATAAGGGACTGATCGAGCGGCTGAACCATGTGGCGGATTCGGAGTTTGCCCATGTGACGTACACCGAGGCCGTGGAAATCCTTCAGAAGAACAATGACAAGTTCGAGTACAAGGTTTCGTGGGGCGCTGACCTGCAGACCGAGCACGAGAGATATCTGACGGAAGAAGTTTTCAAACGGCCGGTATTTGTGACCGATTATCCGAAAGAAATCAAGGCATTTTACATGAAGATGAACGAAGACGGAAAAACAGTGGCGGCGATGGACTGTCTCGTACCTGGCATCGGGGAGATCATCGGCGGAAGCCAGAGAGAGGATGACTTAGACAAATTGACGGCTCGTATGGACGAGTGCGGCCTGAACAAAGAGGATTACGGGTTTTATCTGGATCTTAGAAAGTACGGTTCGACGAGGCATGCCGGGTTCGGGCTCGGTTTTGAGCGGTGCGTGATGTATCTCACCGGAATGCAGAATATCCGTGATGTCGTGCCGTTCCCGAGAACGGTAAAGAACTGCGAGTTGTAGAAACCATGTGCAAAAAAGAGAGGAAAAGGCTTATGAGCATACAAATACCAGAACAATATCAATCGGCGCTGTCCATCCGGGAGACGGAGGTGGCGATCAAGACGGTGAAAGATTTTTTTGAGCGGACATTAGCGGAAAACCTGAATCTGACGAGGGTTTCGGCCCCGCTGTTCCTGCCGCCGGAAACGGGATTGAACGATGACCTGAACGGGGTCGAGCGTCCGGTTTCCTTTGGCATCCGTGAGCAGGGCGAGAGGAAGGTTGAGATCGTGCATTCGCTGGCGAAGTGGAAACGACATGCCCTCAAGCGCTATGAGTTCCAGCACGGCGAGGGTCTTTATACCGATATGAACGCCATCCGCCGGGACGAGGATACGGATAACATCCATTCAATCTTTGTTGACCAGTGGGATTGGGAGAAGATCATCAGGAAAGAAGAGAGAAATGAGGAAACGCTGAAAAAAGTAGTGAATCAGGTGTACCGTTCTTTGGAAGAGACGGAAGATTATATGTCAAACCTGTATCCGTACATAAAGAAATCACTGCCGCAGGACATTCATTTCATAACGACTTCCGAACTGGAAGAGCGCTATCCCGAACATACGCCGAAGGAGAGGGAGTATCTGGCGGTAAAAGAGTACGGCGCTATTTTCCTCATGCAGATCGGGGACAAGTTGCGAAATGGCGAGCCGCACGACGGGCGGGCGCCGGATTACGACGACTGGTCGTTAAACGGGGATATCATCGTTTACTATCCCATTCTCGATATCGCGCTCGAACTGTCTTCGATGGGGATCCGCGTCGACGAAAAGGCGTTGGAGGAGCAGCTTGCCAAGGCGGGCTGTGAGGAGCGGAAAAACCTGCCGTTCCAGAAGGCCGTATTAGAGGGGAAACTCCCGTACACGATCGGCGGCGGGATCGGACAGTCGCGTATTTGTATGTTTTTCCTGAAAAAAGCGCACATCGGCGAGGTGCAGTCCTCGATCTGGACGGATGAGACGATGGAAAGCGCGCAAAAAGCGGGATTGCACATTTTATGATGCCAGGGTCAAAAGGTCAAAATGCTGTTCATGTTTACATGATAAGGCATTTGAACTTGGGACCCGCCAAACATGAGAAAGAAGCGATTTACGTAGTAAATCAGCGGATTTCGAATGTTTGAAGGATTGCGGGAGTTGTGAAACAACGGAGCAATCCGAGGCATCAGTTTATAAACAGACATTTTAGAGACATAAGGTGAACATATGGATAATTTTACGTTTTACGCACCGACCTATTTTGATTTCGGGAGAAATGCCGAGGAGCATGTGGGAAGCCTGATCCGCCGCTTTGGCGGGAAAAAAGTGCTGCTGCATTACGGCGGCGGTTCGATCAAGAAATCCGGCCTGTATGACAAGGTCGTGAAATGTCTGGACGATGAGGGCATTTCGTACGGGGAACTCGGCGGCGTCAAGCCGAATCCGCGCAGCGGTTTAGTTTACGAGGGGATCGAAATGTGCTGCAAGGAAGGCTATGATTTTATTCTCGCTGTCGGCGGCGGCAGTACGATCGATTCCGCGAAGGCGATCGCGGCGGGAAGCTGCTATGATGGTGATTTTTGGGATTTTTATACGAAAAAGGCTGTGATCGAGAAGGCGCTGCCGGTCGGAACGATACTCACGATCGCGGCGGCCGGTTCGGAGGGGTCGACGAATACGGTCATCACAAATGAGACGACCGGTGTGAAAACAGGCGCTGGCTCGGATCTGCTGCGCCCGAAGTTCTCGATCTTAAATCCCGAACTGACCTGCACATTACCGCCGTATCAGACGGCCGCGGGCGCGACGGATATCATGATACATATTTGCGAGCGGTATTTTTCGAATACGGAGGAAGTCGAGATTACGGACCGTTTATGCGAGGCGGTGTTAAAGACGATGATCCATGAGACGCCGCGTGTCATCGAGGATCCACATAACTACGAGGCGCGCGCCAATATCATGTGGGCCGGGATGCTCGCGCACAATAACGTGTGCGGCGTCGGGCGGGTCCAGGACTGGGCGAGCCACCATATCGAGCATGAACTTTCGGCGCTTTATGATGTGACACACGGTGCCGGGCTGGCCGTGATCGCGCCGGCGTGGATGCGGCATGTGCTGCGGATCAATCCGCATAAACTCGTGCAGTTTGCCGAGCGGGTGTGGGACGTTCCACCGCAGGAAGGAGACGGCGCGGAAGAGGAGACGGCGCTTTTGGGGATCGAGAGATTTGAAGCGTTTTTGCGATCGATCGGAATGCCGCTCACGTTCGCGGAGATCGGGGCGGAAGCGAAGGATATTGACAGACTGACCGAAAAGCTTTTGGCCGGAAAGGAAACCGAGGGAAATTATGTGAAGCTGAGGGCGGAAGATGTGAAGAGCATTTATCGTTCGGTCTGTGAGGATCGTTCGTAGGTGTGATCTGGTTTGTAATGAGATTTTTGATGGCAGGAGACGCGAAACGCATGTACTGTCTTGGTTGTGATGAGGAGAGTGGCGGATGACGGATCAGAATGAATTTATGGCACAGATGCTTGCGCTGGTCGATCTGGCGAAGGCAAATGACAGCAGGATCACGAAGAAAGAAGTCGGTGAGTTTTGCCGCGATCTGGAACTGACGGACGCGCAGCTGAAGCTGGTGTATGATTTTCTCGATGAGCACAATATCGAAGTGGCGGGACATGTGCGCAAGAAGAAGAGCGCCGGTGTCGGCCGTGGGGCAGATGTCTCAAACAGCGGAGAGAGCGGGATCGCGCAAAACGGGCCGGATGACGGGTGGAATACCGAGGATTCGAAATATCTTTCGCTGTACCGGCGTGAACTGCGCGGCTTGAAGGAGGTTTCGGACGAAGAGCGGACGGAGCTTTACCGGCGGCTTTGTGCCGGCGATGAGAGCGCGGTGCATCCGGTGATCGAGGCGCATCTGAAGCGCGTCGTCACACTGGCTGGTAAATATAAGAACCGGGGTGTTCCGTTAGAGGATCTGATTCAGGAGGGAAACCTGACGCTGCTCACGACTGTGGATATGTTGTGCGGAAATGACGGGATTTCGGATGTGAAAAAGGAAATCGACCGCGCGGTGCGGGCGAGGATGATCGAGCTGGCGGATGACCAGTTGGAGAGCCGGGGAATGGAGCGCACGATCGTTACGAAGACGAATCTCATCCATGAGGCTACGAAAGTGCTTGCCGAGGAGTGGGGGCGTCTGGCTACAGTGGCGGAACTGGCGGAGTATACGAAAATGACGGAGGATGAGATCCAGATGTATATTGATCTTTCGCTTGAGGAAATCAAGGTGGGGAGAGGATGATGGAGGAACAAAAAGAGGTAGCAATCAATAGATATGTAGATCTGATGCGGATCAAGGCCCACGAAACAGGCGAAAATAAAGAACTTGAGTATCAGATCAGAATAGCAAAGGTTAAATTAACAAGTTTTGGCATTGATTATTCTGAACTTGAAATTTAACAACGAAAGACTTGTAACCAAATATTCGTTGTATCAAATTCCGGCATAGTCTTGATGGCTATGCCTCTCTTTTAATGTCCTTTCTTTTTCCCAGGCCGGAATACCCATTCCCGCTGGATCTGGAAACTGATCGTAAATAAAAGGGTGTCGATGATACATTTTCGTATGGTCGAGGAGAAAATAAAGGTCAGCGCCTTGTCCACGAGCAGCGACGAGAGGATGAGCTGGCAGATGCACAGCACATAATATTTCACGATGATCGTCACATCTTTTGAGTCATTGTGGAATACCTGTTTTTTGTTGACCGTGAAATTGTACAGTGAAGATCCGAGGCGGGACAGGACGCTCCGCAGCAAAATAAGGAGCGATATTTCGATTCCCAAAAAAGAAACCTGCAGTTTGTCGCCGATGACAGGGCGCAGGATCAGTCCGAATAAGTAATAGAGGATGATATCGATGATAAAGCTGGAAAGCGAGCTGAGCATAAAGGACAAAAATACTTTGTAAATGCGGATGGAGTCGATAAACGGATTAAAATGGGAACTCTCGTTATGTTCCAGATAGATCGTCTGTATCGGAAATTCGGTGATGGGGATCTGGTGCTCCCTGGCGCACAAAAGCATATTCATCTCGTATTCAAATCGCTCGCCCTTCGTCTGCGCAAAATACTGTTTGATCAGCTGTCTGGACATGCCCCGCAGTCCGGTCTGCGTGTCGGATACGTTGATGCCGCACAAGAGCCGGATGAAATGTTTCGTGAATTTGTTTCCAAAGCGGCTGCGCAGCGGGATATTCTGGTCGTTGAACTGGCGGCAGCCGAGGATGAGGTGATCGGGGTGTTCCATCACCAGCTTGGCGCATGTGATAATGTCGGATACGACGTGCTGGCCGTCGCAGTCTACCGTAACCGTTCCTGTAATGTCGGGGCGGTTGTCTAATATGTGGTTAAACGCTGTTTTCAGGGCGATTCCTTTTCCAAAATTTACCATGTGCCGGATAAGGCGGCACTGATATTCCTCCTTGCATGTTTTGAAAAATGTTCTGTTTTCTATTTTACTGCCGTCGTCGACAAGGATGATATTTTCAAACCCGGCTTCCGTCAGTTCCCGCACGAGTGAGACCATCCGCTCATCGGGATTCAGCGCCGGGATGACGATGGCGATGTCTGTTTTATATGTCCCCATAAGATCCTCATTTATTTTTTGTATCTTTTCTCTCATTTTAGTATAATCGTTTTGGGAGAGAAGGGCAAGCCTTTTTTCGAAGTATGTGGACTATTTTGTATGATAATAAGCCAGTAAAAGCTTCGTTACCTCGGCGTAATTTGGCTCGGCACCGTAGTAATCCATATAGGCGTCTGTAAATCCTTTACTCACAGACGCTACCGTCTCGGAATCGATGAGCTGCGGCATGGAGGCAAGTTCTTTTTTTGTTTCGTCCGTATAGCTGCCGGAGTCATGGTTTACCAGATCGCTGATTTCTAGTGTGGACAGATCTTCCCTGCTCTTTACGCTGTCGCGGTAATCGGAATCAATGTAGTGGAGAACGCCGAGATACCCCGCGTACTGGAGCTGTTCGTCGTCACTGCCCACACAGGCGAGGTAGGCGATGAAGTCGGCTTCGTCCTCATAGATATAGCCCTTTAGATGGGCGAGTTCGTGACATGCCACATGTGGGTAGCGGATGTCGCTGATATATGTATTATAATTTGCCTCGAGGGAAAACGGGAAATACACACCGTCATAGCCGGCCTGATACATGAAAAAGGAGCCGAGGACCGGTTTGGGCGGCGGATAGTACCCCGAAAGTCTGGGGAAATCTGCCGATAATCCTTGCATGGCTGTTTTTATTTTTTCGTTTATATCTTCGTCTGTCACGACATTACCGTTGCCGTCGCGTTTCATTTTGGTTGAAAGGGTATTACATTTCTCTACGATAAAATCTCTGAGATTTCGAATTTCCTCTAAAGAATATGTCGTTTTTGTTTCGCCGCCTGCCGCTAATTTACTGCAGTTATAAAGAATGGCACAATTGGCTGTCATGATCCAGATGACGAGGAGTACAAAGACGAGCATACATTTCGAGCAGCGGATGGCAAATGATGGGAATGTGCTCATTCTTTTAAAGCGGGATATGAGAAGTAAGAGTGCGAACACGATCTGTAGAAGTACAAGTATGCCGGAGACCGCGATCAGTATTTCGCCCACCGAGAACGGGAAAAGTCCTGTGATCCGTCCGTATGTCTGCAGTCCAAGGGGAAAGATGTGGTCTGTGTAAAAATCACAGAATGATGGGATGCGTGACAGGAGGATGGATAGGAGGATAAGGGCAGAAAAGATGACGATGCTTTTCCAGTAAAATGAGAGATGTTTCCATTTTTCGATTATCATATGTTCAGTACCTCCGTATGTATGCGCTTTTATGTATGTTTGTATTGATAAATTATATCATAGAGTTTGGGGGAAATAAAGCGGGTAGAGGACATTTCCGGTATTTGGCATTTCGGGCCGTGAAATAATTTACAACAGACACTCTCTGCAGTGGCCGCGGTCAGTGCTGCTTTGAACAACTTTCTTACCTTATGTTTGATCATGAGAGATTGTCGTCATCGGACAGCAGCGCTTTTGTAGTAGCGAGAATTACTTTAAGCTGTTTTTGGCTGCAACGAGTAAGTAGACGTTCAATTTGCTGATAGGTATTATCCGTTATCATTTGGTTTGGATAGACTACTGTGTCTGCTGACAGATTAAAAAAGTGTATTACTTTTTCAAAAATCTCATAACTAGGATTATTTCGGAAACGTTCAAGGTCTTTTAAATATGATAAAGAAATATCCAATAGTTCTGCCAATTCTGCTTGAGTTAGTTTTTGGTTCATCCGTGCATTTCTTAATACGATGCCGAATTGTTTTGGTTCATAAGTCATAGCATAACCTCCTATAAAAGTATGTTACTACCATATCTTTAAAAAGTAAAAATGGCGGGGCAATACTTTATAAGTATGGTGTAGACATGCCATCTGAGATATAAGCATTGTGAAACCATAAGTGTTTTTTACCACATCAGTTCATCGTTTCCTGGATAAAAACGTATGGGGAATAAAGCAGGTTTGACAAAGTCCTGTATACGAACAAGGTTGCTGAAACAGCAAAAAAGGTGTATACTGTTAATGATTTGGTATAAATATAGAGGAGAAAAGCCATGAATGATGATATGGAGGGACACAGGAGATATTTCCTTGTGGACTATGAAAATGTGAACCGGGACGGCTTGGTCGGTGTGGAACATCTGTCAAAACAGGACGATGTGATCATTTATTACAGCGATGCCGCGGAAACACTTTCTTTTGGCCTGCATAAGCGCATGAATAAATCGGAAGCTCATTTTGTTTACAGAAAGGTGCGCATACCGATCAAAAATGCTGTGGACTGCCGGATGCTGTTTGATCTGGAAATCCTGTTAAAAGAGGACAAAGAGGCAGAATACTATATTATATCAAGGGATAACGACTTTGATAACGCGATCGAAATGTTTGTCTCCCATCACTGTAATGTGAGAAAATTGCCCCAAATATCTGATGTGGATGGCATGGTGAAAGGGAAGCCGTTTAAAATGAATCAGAGAGAGGCCCGGATCCGTTCGTTCTTCGGCCAGCATTTCAGCGAGAAAAAATATAAAGAGCACAAGGAAGAGATCATCCGGGCGGTATTGGATGCGGAATCCAAACAACAGGTAAACAATAACCTGACAGCGTTATTCCATTCCGGTGAAATCGTGCGCGACATTTATAAGAAATTAAAACCGATGATCAGGGAACTGCCGGGAAGTAAGTGATATTCTATTTTTTTAACATTGGACAGGAGGAACGGACAGATGGAGCTTTCGATCGCGATCGTGGCATGGAATGAGGAAAAAAATCTTCCGGCGGTTCTGCATGATATTCTGGCGCAGGGGTATCCGCACGAAAAGATAGAACTTTTATTGATCGACAGCATGTCGGAGGACGGGACGAAGGCGGTCATGGAGTCGTTTGCCGAGCGGCACGCAGCGGAATTCAGATCGATCCAGGTGATGGAAAATCCGGGGAAGATACTGAGCCGGGGGTGGAACCGCGCGATCGACGCTTTTACGACCGAGGCGCTCGTACGCGTCGACGCGCACAGCAGCATCCCCTCTGATTTTATCGAGAAAAATGTGGCGGCGCTCGAAGCCGGGGAGTATGTGACCGGAGGGGCGCGGCCGAATATCGTCGAGGAGGAGTCGGCGTGGCAGAACGTTCTTCTGGCGGCGGAGAGTTCAATGTTTGGCAGCAGCGCGGCGCCATTCCGGCGCGGCGGGGAAAAGACGTATGTCAAATCCCTGTTTCACGGGGCGTACCGGCGGGAAGTGTTTGAAAAAGCGGGGCGGTTCCGCGAAGATCTGGGGCGTACGGAGGATAATGAGTTCAATTACCGCGTCCGCCAAAATGGATTTCAGCTCTGCATGGTGCCTGGCATTATTTCCTATCAGATGATACGGCCGGATCTGGCAAAAATGTGCCGGCAGAAATATGGAAATGGATACTGGGTCGGCCTGACGGCAGGCGTCTGTCCGGGATGTCTTTCGTTGTACCATTTTGTTCCGTTCGGTTTTGTACTGGGTATTCTGGTTACGACGGTTCTGGCCATGTTCGGCCATCCTTTTTTGGCGGTGCTGATGTGGGGGCTTTACTGGCTGTTAGCCATCGGGATGGCAGTACAGGCCGCTGTCTGTGCGCCTGCTGTGCCTGCGGTCAACGAGTCCCCGAGGCATAGCGGAGGACGGAATATCGGGTATGTGCTGCTTCCGTTCTTGTTTTTTCTGCTCCATGTCAGTTATGGGGCCGGGACATTTGTGGGACTGGTAAAAATGCCGTTTTGGAGGAGATCACATCATGGGAAAGAAAGCGGGGGATCAGGGAATGAGCCTGGCGGGCGGTGAATTGGATGAGGTAACAAGGAAAGAATACAGCGAAGAGGAGTTAAAGGGGCTGCAGCGGATCAGTTTGGAGATGGCGGAAGTGTTCGTTGCGTTCTGCGAGGAATTTCATCTGCTCTGCTATTTTTGCGGCGGCGGCTGTATCGGGGCGGTCCGGCATAAGGGATTTATCCCGTGGGACGACGATCTGGATTTCTTTATGCCGCGGGAGGATTATGAAACATTTGTAGAGAACTGGGATGGTTATGAACGGGGGCGGCGGTATCTTCTTTCGGATACGACGAGGGATTACGTAGACCGAAATAATTTCGCGACACTGCGGGACAGCGAGACGACGCAGGTCAAGCCGTACCAGAAAGACCTGGACATTCCGCACGGGGTCGCGCTTGATATACTTCCGCTGGACGGTTATCCTGAAGGGAAGTGGCAGCGGAAGATGCAGTGCGTGTGGGCGCTTGTCTATTCGCTGTTCCGGGCGCAGACCGTGCCGGAAAAGCACGGCGGCCTCATGGCGGTTGGAAGCCGTCTGCTGCTCGGATTATTCCGCACAAAGGGCGTGCGCTACCGGATCTGGTCGTTCGCGAAGCGGCGTATGACAAAGTATCCGATCCGGGAATGCCGTTATATCACGGAGCTTTGTTCAGGGCCGTATTATATGAAAAAGAAGTACCGCAGGGAATGGTTTGAGAGGGCAGAGTTTGTCGAGTTTGAGGGGACGAGGATGCCGATACCGGTAGGATATGACGGGTATCTGCGGGAGGCGTTCGGGGATTATAGGCAGCTGCCGCCGCCGGAGAAACGAAAGGCACACCATGATTGTGTGCGGCTGGATCTGGGACGGCCTTGTGTTAGGAAATGATGGGGACGGCAATGTTCGAGAAAGAGGTGTTTGTATGACAGCTTTACGTCAGAGTGCAATGATGGAATTAGAAAAATTACCAGAAGATAAAATAGAATTTGTATTACAGATCATGCGGGGGGTAAATGGTCGGTATCAAGAGGATCAGTTAGAAAGGAAAGAAGCATTTGCTAGACTAGAACAGTTGAGTAAGAAAGGAACTGTTATTGACGATGATGCGGAACTAGCTTCTTACAGGTCAGAAAAATATGGGGAATAGGGTTTTGATCGATACTAATATATTACTTGATTATATTCTTAAGAGAGAACCGTTTTATGAAGATGCAAAGGATGTTGTTTCTTTTTGTGTGGATGATGGCAAGGGGTGTATTGCGGCTCATTCAGTTTCAAATATATTTTATATATTAAGGAAAGATTATGATTTAAAAACTCGCAGGGAGATCCTATTTAATTTATGTACGATCTTTGATGTTGAGGGAATTGATAAGGACAAGTTGTTAGCGGGATTAGAAAATGAAAAATTTACTGATTTTGAGGACTGCCTACAGATGGAATGTGCTAAGGCATATGGGGCAGAATACATTGTTACAAGGAATATCAGTGATTACAAATATTCGGAAATAAAGGCAATCCTGCCGAAAGATTATATAGGAAAAGTAAGACAAATGGATGGAAAAGAGTTATGAAGGAACAGATCGAACTAAAAAAAGTCCAAAACAAGTGCCTGGAGATCACGCTTGTATTTAAAGAGTTTTGTGACAGGCATGGACTCCTATTTTATTTCTGTGGCGGCTGCTGCATCGGTGCGCTGCGCAACGGGGGATTTATCCCGTGGGACGACGATATTGACGTCTTTATGCCGCGGGAAGACTATGAAAAAATGTGCCGTCTGTGGAAAGAGGAGATGGATGAGAGTAAGTACCGGCTGAGCCGGTCGAGCGAGACCGAATTTCTCCGCTCGCAGCTTACGGCGATCACGGACGAAGATACGACTTTTATCAAGGAAAGGCAGCAGGATCTCGACATGGCGCATGGGATCCGGCTGGAGGTCCTGCCGCTCGACGGCTGCCCTTCGTCGCGCTGGAAGCGCAAGATCCAGCTTCTTTGGGGACTGGCCTATCAAATCTATATCAACCAGGAAGCGCCGACCAGTAAGGGGAAGATCCTCTATGGCATCGGCCGGGTCATGCTCGCCCTCGCGCCGGGCTGGCGCAGGCGCTACCGGATGGCGCGCGTGTGTGAGAGGCATATGTCAAAATATCCGATCCGTGAGTGCGAATATGTGACGGAGCTGTGCGTCAGGTTTAATTATATGGTAAATGAATATCCTAAAGAGATTTTTGAATCGGCGGTATACAAACCATTTGAAGGTTTTGAGATGCCGCTGCCGGCTGGATATGAAACGTATCTGCACATGGCGTTTGGCGATTATATGGAACTGCCGCCGGAAGAACAGCGCGTGCCGTCGCACGACGGCGTGTGTATCGACGTCGATCGCAGTTACCGCACATACCGGGGGAAATATTATCCGAAAGAGAGGAAAAGCTAGTGTGCTGTACACTGGCTTTGGAATGATGTGAAACCGTAAAACATGGTGCGCGGATGGTGCGCGGGAGGAAAGTAAGGGAGGAATGGATGGAAACGGATCTGTACGAGGCAGGGGTGGTTTCTATTATCATACCTGTATACAATTCAAAAGACCGGCTGGCGCTCTGTCTCGACAGTGTCGCGGCACAGAGCTACCAAAAGACCGAGGTCATTATCGTGGATGACTGTTCGACGGACGGAAGTCTGGAACTTTGCCGGGAATACGAGAAAAAATATGCGAATTTCCATGTGTACACAAAGGAAAATGAGGGCGTGTCCGCAGCGAGAAATTATGGGATGCGGAAAGCGTCGGGCGAATATCTCCAGTTCGCGGACAGTGATGATGAACTTTCGCCGGAAATGTGTGAGAGTCTCGTGGCGCGCATGGAAGAGGATGGGAGCGATCTCGTCATCTGCGGGTATTACAATGAAAAGGAACAGAGGGATAATACGTTCCCGGATGGCCTGTTTGAGAGCAGGAAAGCGTTTATCGAGGCATTTCCTTCCCTGTTTGCCGGAATGTTCCTGCATGTGCCGTGGAACAAACTGTACCGGAGAGAGCGTGTGGGCGCGGAGTTTCCGAGGAATCTGAACAAGGGCGAGGATCTGTTGTTCAATCTTTTAGTGTTTTCCCGGGTGGAGAGGATCTGTGTGATGGACAAGTCTTTGTACCGCTATCACAATGTGGAGGAACAGTCACTTTCGTTCCGCTTCCGCGAGGACGCGATGGAGATTGAGGAGAGGCTGTTTTTGGCGGTAAAGGACTTTTATAAGGAACAGGAAGGCGGTGAGCCGTCATTTTTATACCGCTTTTATCTGGATGCCGTAAAAAATAAATTTTATGCGCTGCTAGGGAAATCGGGGTATGACCGGGAGCGCTGCTGTGGGGTCATCCGGGAATGGGTGGAGATGGACAGCATCCGGGAGTTGTGCCGGGAGAGGGCGCTGTTTGGCGGGAAGGACAGGATTCTTTTGTTTCTCATGGAGCACAAAAGCGTGAAACTGCTGTACCGGTATTACGCGGCCAGAGTTTAGCGTTTGTTGTGGAAATGGGAATGAGTGGGAAGGAGGCAGCTGTGAAGAAGATCGGTTTTGTGAATTTTGATATGAGTATCCGGGGAGGGGGGCAGCAGGTTCTCTGTAATATCGCCAATGTCCTGGCTGCGGAAGAGACGGATGCGAAGTGTGCGAAAGAGACGAGCGGTAAATGTGCGAAAGAGGCAGGCGGGAAGTATGAGATCCATGTGATCAGCCTGACGCATGAGAAGGGCACTTGCGCGTATTCGCTCGATCCGCGCATCCATTATCATAACATACTGCCGGGCCGGCGGCGGATCCGGGAGGTCGTGATGGGAGCGGGAAAAGAGTTCCGCGCCTACTGTCTTGAGCAGGGCATAGAACTATTGTTTTATGTCGCGGTCTATGCGGGATTTTGTGGCGGCATCCTTGGCAGAAGGCTGAACGTGCCGAAAATATTCTGCGACCACGGGTCACTTCTGAGCCAGTGGGACGATAAGGTATCGCGCACGCTGCGGCGGTTTGGCAGGAAATACGCCGACCGGACTGTCGTTCTCACGAAACAGAGCGAGAAGGCGTATTATGAAAAGTTCCACTGTAAGCCGGGGGAGGTCATGACGATCTATAACTGGATCGATGACAGGATCCTCGAACATGCCGGCGTTTATGAGGCAGATTCCAAAAAGATACTGACAGCGGGGCGCTTTTCGCCGGAAAAGGGGATGGATCTGCTCGTGGACGTGGCGGCGGCGCTGCGAAAGAAAACGCAGGATTTTGTGTGGGAAGTGTATGGCGAGGGGGAAATGTTTGAGGGGATCCAGAAGCGGATCCGTGACGAAGGACTTCAGGACAATGTATGTTTGATGGGACTGACTGACCGGATGGAGACCTGTTACGGCGGGCATTGTATGTATGTGCTTACCTCTTACCGGGAGGGGCTTCCGCTCGTTTTGTTAGAGGCGAAGGCGAACCATCTGCCCTCCGTTAGCTTTGATATCGTATCGGGGCCGGCCGAGATCATAGAGGATGGGATCGACGGAATCCTTGTGCCTCCGTATGACACGGAGAGGATGGCGGAGGAAATTTATAAACTGCTGACGGACAGGGAAAGAAGGGTCGAAATGTCGGAACATTGTTCCGATAACCAGAAAGAATTTGAGAGAGAAAAAATCCTCAACCAGTGGAAGGCACTGATCGAGGAGACTGCCGGCTAGTGTACTGGTGCATTGTACCGTTCATATTTCGCCAAATGGCTTGCCTGAATTTCCATCTGCCGCGTTGGCTTCATTCGACGATGCCACCGCATCGCCTCATTCAGCCGCCTTGCAGATGAAAATTCATTCTACGCCATTTGACTGAAAATGAACGGTACAATACACTAGTGCTGGCACGTATGATGCACATACCCGATCCCGGTAAACAAAAGCATCGTTTCCACGTTTACCGTAAAGAAAATATCGTGGAAGCATAACATAAAGATCATGACGGCGGCGATGACAGAGGCAAACATAAAATAGCTGTCATTCACTGTTAGCTTCTGACGGATCTGTTTCAGGGATTCGTGGATATTTAATAGGAAAAAGGCAGCCATCACGAGAAATCCGGTGATACCCGTCTCAATCAGCAGGGAGAGGTAGCTATTGTGCGTGACATACTGGGTCTGTGCCAGATAGCTGTCCGGGTCTTTTTCGGTCACATATGGCAGGGCGCTGCCGATGGAGAAGCCAAATACGGGTTTATCTTTGTATAAGCTGATATAATTTTTCCAAATGGTCGACCGGTTGTTTGTCAGGTTTTCGGCGTTCACGTCTTCCCGCACCATATCGTCCGTGCTCCGGTCGGGGGCAGCCAGATAACCGATGCCCTGTATCGAGAAAAAGACAGCGGCGTATAGGGCTGCCGCTGCTGCGACCGTTATGGCCGTGCGCTTTGCCAGACGGCATAAAAAGAGTTTCCCGCTTGTGTTTCCGGACTGGCAGTGCTGGTAATAGGTCGTCAGGACTACGAAAAAAACCAGGGTTCCGATGGCCGACAAATAGATCGTCCGGGAGTTTGACATGATGAGGTAGGCGAGGTTGGCGGCGATACAGATCGAGGCGTATACCCGGAACCATTTATCCCCCCGTTTCCATTCCCTCAGAAGGAGGATGATGAGGAGCAGGGAGGTAAACGCGGCAAAATTCGGGTCGGAGAACAGTCCGAACAGGCGGCCGTCAACGATCCCCTGGCGGACAAGACGTCCATCGGGGTGCATCGTCAGATAATGAACGTTTCCGATGTACTGGCTCAGCGACGCCACGCACGCGATACTCCAGAAAAAGGAGAGGCAGGCGGTCATCCGTTTCAGCCAGACGGAGATCATATCTTCCGGCATTACATGGGGCAGGAAATAGAACAGGATCAGCTGCACGACAAAAGTGGCCATTCCCATCACGTTTCCGGTAAATTCATATTTTCGGTTCAAAATCGTGGAGATACCTAAGATCAGTATAAATACGGCCAGCAGACAGAGCTGCCGGTCAGGGCGGATCGTTTTTGCCAGTAAAAAGATATAGCAAAGCGCTAGTAAACCGGCGATGATCACGACTCCTTTATAGAGAATATCCTCAAGCGGGCCGGCACATAATATTTTTGTCGGCATAAAGCGGGTGGATAAGCTGTATACGGCATAAAAAATAAGATACCAGCAGGTGATACGGTTGATGATCTGTTTCATGATTTTCCTCGTTTCTGCGGGCGTTTTTTATTTGATGGAAGAGTCCATCCTTTGTGGTTTGCGTTTGTTTTTGG
>CAJTTQ010000016.1 GCA_910579145.1 uncultured Eubacterium sp. | reverse complement strand
GGTTCAATACCTGATCATAACGTGCTAAAAAAAGTGGTGAGGTGAGCCTGCGTTTCGCATGACGTTTCTTTGGCCACGGGTCGGAAAAATTCAAATAGATCCGGTCAATTTCATATTGATCAAACACATCGCCGAGATTTTTGGCATCCATCCGAATAAAAAACAGGTTTGGCAGTTCGGTTTCCTGCCTTTTTTCGATGGCGCGGTATAACACGCTCGAATACATTTCGATACCGATATAATTGATCTGCGGATTTTGTGCCGCGAGAGTGTGGATAAATTTCCCCTTCCCCATGCCGATTTCGATGTGGAGGGGATTTTCATTTTTAAAAAAAGTATTCCATATTCCCCGGTACTTCTGTGGATCTTGGATCACATAGATGCTGTCCGCTATAAATTCTTCTGCTCCTTTAATGTTTCTCAATCGCATGATCTGATACGTTCCTTTCTGAAATAGTGGCAGTTCCTATTGATGTGCGCGCACAACTATATTATCATAAAAGGATTATAGATGTCAAAATTGTAAAAAAAATAGAAATTTTTATAAAATTTATAAGATACGGTTGGAAAATAGAGAAAAATCGTGTATGATATTACATATGAAAGAGAGATATTTGCCTATGCAGAAATTATGCTTGAGAATGGAGTACAGACTATGAAAAAACGAGTGAAGATCTTTTTATTGGGGATATGTATGGCGTTGTCCGTGAATGTGATGTCGGGGACGGTTTTTGCAAAACCCAGTATATTTTCAGAAACAGCTTGTGTACTGGATGTCCAGTCAGGAGCTATCCTGTATGAGAAAAATAAGAATCAAAAGGAATATCCTGCCAGCATCACGAAGATCATGACGACTTTGGTCGCGATCGAGAATTCTTCTATGGATGAGGAAGTCGTATATACGGATAACGCGTTTGCGAATTGGGAGTCTGGTGCTTCGAACGCGGGTATCAAAGTGGGGGAACGGATCAGCATGGAAGAGAGTCTGTATGCAGCCATGCTGGCTTCGGCCAATGAGGCGTGTAATGGAATGGCAGAGCATATTTCAGGTAGTATTGATGGATTTGTAAAAAAGATGAACCAGAAGGCAAAAGAACTAGGCTGTCAGAATACACATTTTGCAAATACAAATGGTCTTTGGAAAAAAAATCATTACACGACCGCGTACGACATGGCACTGATCGGGCGCGCGGCGATCCGCAATGAAGATTTTAAGACGATTGCCGGGACAAGGACTTATATCATGTCCAAAACGAATAAAAATAAGAGAGGACCTTCCGAGCCATTGGTCAACCACCATAAAATGATCAATCCGGCGGACTACCCCCAGTACGAGTATGAATACTGTGAGGGGGGAAAAACAGGCTATACTTCAAAGAGCCGGAATACCCTTGTCACATTTGCGAAAAAAGGCGATATGGAACTGGTATGTGCCGTTATGAAATGTAATAATTCCGTGTGGCTGGAGCCGAACGCCTATACGGATACGACGAAGCTTTTTAACTATTGTTTTGAGAATTACGAGAAGACAAAAATCCAGGACAACGCGGCAAGTGAGATCAATGAACAGTATTTATTTACGAATTTCAGTCCGTTTTACAGCAAGGAGACAAGCTGCCTTCATATCGACGAAGATGCGGGCGTTATTCTTCCGAAGGGGGTGTCCATTGATCAGGCAGAAAAAAAGATCGAGTATTATGACAAAGCGGTTGATGAAAATGGGAAAAAGGTGATCGGAAAACTTTCCTATGTATATAAAGGACAGGAAGTAGGAGCTACAAATATTTATTTTGAAGAAAATGATTCTCCGACGCTCCGGGATAGTATTGATATGAGCAAATGGTTTGACGAGGCTGTTGAAACGGCCAGCAAGCCGCCATTTCCCTGGAAAAAAGTGACACTGCTTATCATACTCGCATGCTGTATCATCGGAGTCAGCATCATGTGTTTTCTCAAAGTGATGGAATACCAGACGAAAACGGAGAACCGCCGCCGGTTTAAGAGAAATAGAAGAAATCCGCGCCGGAAGGAACGCGATTTTTATATAGATCGATCCAAATAGCGCAGCATTTTTTACAGAGAGAAGGGAGCCTTGTCCGGCAAGACCCCCTTTTTTCTTACTTATTTTTTATGATTTTTACATCTTCCCTTAGTTTTTCCACGGTTTCTTTCGCCGCTGTGATCTTTTGGATCAAGCCGATGTAATCATCACTTTCCGCGTCTTTATGCGTTTCATAGTAACTCTGTCCGATTTCCAGATACATCCGTTCAATCGTTTTTTCCTGGCTCCGGATCTGTCCGTTCAGAGCAGAAACCTCGGTAATTTCTTTTGCCTTATCGGAAATCTCGTATGCGGTATTGTTGATCACATCAGATACTTTGTCAAATAAACCAGCCATATCTCTACCTCCATTTGTGTTCACGTTCTGTATCTGATTTGATTATAACACAGGAACAAAGAGGGTAGCAAGTAAAAAAACTATTGTCCTAATTGTTAATTGGTGCTATACTGATAGACACTGGTTATCATATTGTTCAAGGAAGGAGAAATCTTATGAGTTTGTTGTCATTGGAAAAAGAGCTGAAAGAAAACACGTACCCGGGAAGGGGCATCGTGATCGGCAGATCCCCGAATGGGAAATATGCTGTCACTGCCTATTTTATCATGGGACGAAGTGAAAACAGCAGAAACCGTATTTTTGTAGAAGAGGGAGAGGGCATCCGTACGGAGGCGTTTGACCCTTCAAAATTAAGTGATCCGAGCTTGATCATATACGCCCCGGTCCGCGTACTCGGAAATAAGACGATCGTTACGAACGGGGACCAGACCGATACGATTTATGAGATGATGGATAAGCAGCAGACGTTTGAGCAGGCGCTTCGGACAAGGGAGTTTGAGCCGGACGGGCCGAATTATACACCGCGCATTTCCGGTATCCTGCATGTGGAACACGGCAGTTTTAATTATGCCATGTCTATTTTAAAAAGTGATCACGGAAATCCTGATTCTTGTAATCGTTTCACTTTTGCCTATAGTGATCCTGCCGCGGGAGAGGGACGTTTTATACATACCTACCAGTGCGACGGGGAGCCGCTTCCGAGTTTTGAGGGCGAGCCGAAGCCTGTGGCAGTTTTAGATGATATGGATGCGTTTGCCGATATGCTTTGGCAGAATCTCAATGAGAGCAATAAAGTTTCTCTGTTTGTGCGGTATATTGACATTGCTTCCGGAGAATACCGGACGAAGATCATAAATAAGAATCAATGAGAAAGGAAATGGAGATCATGAAAGAATTGGAATTAAAGTACGGCTGTAACCCGAATCAAAAACCTTCCCGTATTTATATGGAAGAGGGGGAACTTCCGATCAAGGTGTTAAATGGAAAACCAGGATATATCAATTTTCTCGATGCGTTTAACGGCTGGCAGCTTGTCAAGGAACTGAAGAAGGCGACAGGGCTTCCGGCAGCGACCTCTTTTAAGCATGTTTCACCGGCTGGAGCGGCCGTCGGCCTTTCGCTCAGCGAGGTGGAAGCAAAGATCTACTGGGTGGATGATCTCGGAGAATTGTCTCCTCTTGCCTGTGCGTACGCGAGAGCCAGGGGAGCGGACCGTATGTCCTCATACGGCGATTTTATCTCTCTCTCGGACGTGTGTGATGTTTCCGCCGCCCAGATGATCAAGAGGGAATTCTCGGATGGTATCATTGCACCGGGTTATGAGCCGGAGGCGCTGGAGATCCTGAAAGAAAAGAAAAAAGGAAATTACGCGATCATTGAGATCGATCCAGATTATGAGCCGAAGGAACTGGAGAGGAAGGAAGTATTTGGCATTACGTTTGAGCAGGGACGGAATGAGCTTGTGATCGACGATGAGTTTTTTGGCAATGTCGTGACAAAGAATAAAGAAATTACGGATCAGGCTAAAATCGATATGGCTATTTCCATGATTACATTAAAATATACGCAGTCCAATTCTGTTTGTTTTGTCAAAGGCGGACAGGCGATCGGGATCGGTGCCGGGCAGCAGTCGCGTATCCACTGTACAAGGCTTGCCGGCAGCAAAGCGGATAACTGGTTTTTGCGCCAGTCCCCGCAGGTGCTGAACCTGCCGTTTAAGGAAGATATGAAACGCGCGGAGCGGGATAACGCAATCGATAATTACATCGGTGAGGACTATATGGATGTCCTGGCAGATGGCTGCTGGGAAAAATATTTTACCGAGAAACCGCCGGTATTTAAAAAGGAAGAGAAGGCGGCATGGCTGGCGGAATATGCGAAAGACGTCACGCTCGGATCGGATGCGTTTTTCCCGTTTGACGATAACGTGGAGCGCGCGTTCCGAAGCGGCGTGAAATATATCGCACAGCCGGGTGGGTCGATTCGTGACCAGGATGTGATCAATGCCTGTGACAGACATGGGATCGTGATGAGTTTTACGGGGTTGAGATTGTTCCATCACTAAGAAAGACTAAAAACAGGGATATCCGCATGACGGATATCCCTGTTTTTGTTTATCTTTTTCGTAAAAACCGTTATTTTTTGAGAACAACAGCGGTTATCGTCAGATAACAGTCTTCACATTCATTTCTAAAGATCTTGTATTTTGAGAAATCTTTGTCAGGTGATTGAAGTTCAATCGTCTGTGTCATCAGGCCTTCACCTGCTGGGAATAAACCGCCCCAGTTGATTTCCTCGTCACCACTGCTTGAAGTATATCGTACAGCAGATCCAAATCCACCTTCGGTTGCGTCTTTATAAGTGAATTCAATGGATGAGAATTTTCCGATTGCTTCATCCGGGAAATTAAACCAGGCACCAGGATATTGCGGGTTGTATGCAATTGTCACACTTCCTTCTGCTTCGTTGAATTCGATGCTTGCACCGCCATCTGCTTTTACAGAGGTCTCATCAATTTTCAGCGAGTACTCCGTCTTATCCTCATTCCATCCAGTTTTGATATTTGGATTTGGTGTTGCAACAGGAGGAGGAGTCGGTACGTCCGGCCGGCCGCTAATGTCAGGAGCGCCTGCTTCAGCATTTTCGGAGAAAGCCCAGGAAGCTACTTTATATCCGCTTCCACGGAATACAAAGTACACATCATGTTTTCCTGTCACCGTCTTTGTTGTTGCAGTGCTTGTGTAGACATATTTATTGTTGGTCGTTTCTAAAATGTCGATCGTTGCCACTTTGTTCTCGATATTTGTCGGGTCATCAATGAACAACTCAACTCTTCCGGCATCCGATGCGGAGTAGTACTCCATACCGAAATTCTTAAGTCCGTTTTCGCCGAAATTAACACCTTTGATACATGTCCAGTCTCCGGTATCAATAGCATCAATAACCATAGGTGAACCGTTGATGGTTTGTAATACCATCGCGTCATCTCGTGAGGACTTTACGCCTGCACTGGATGCCGCTGTCGTTGCGTTGATGTATTTTGTAGAACCATCTTCGTTCTTGTAAGGCTCAAAATCTTCAATCTGAGAAGCGCCTTCGTAGCTAGGAGTGATGGAAATAGCATCCGTCGCTTCATCTACGGAAATCTCATCTACATGAAGGTTTCTGTACTGTTTGTTATCACGGAACAACGTGTTGCCCAGTATTGTTGAGTGATAGAAGATGTAGTCATGGCCTTTGAATGACTGCATGTGGTGGTGATTGTTGTAGCTCTCACCATAAATCGAACTCGGGTTGTCAAGGATCGCACCTAAATATTTCAGGTCGTCCGTGCTTTCCTGTTGATCTGGATCAAATGTAATGTTCATCGGATCGGTTGATACATAGCATCCGATCTGGCCGGAACCAAGATTATTTACAGCGCCGATTGGTTTTTGCAGTGAACCAGGAACCATAAAGTTGATACAGTAAGAATAGAAATACTTACCGTGGAACTGGTTGATCTCACTGTCCTCAAACATATAATAAGCATCGAGTTTTTTCGGTTCGCCGTCCAAAAGGACTTTACCAGTACCCTCTTCAAACTTGATCTTGGCTACCCGGCTGGTCTGAGGATGAGCCTTTTGTTCAGCTGTCGGATTATTGCCTCCCGGAACACCGCCGCCGAAATAAACGTAAGCATCGCCTTTGTCATCGACAAGTACGGCCGGGTCGAAGCACCAAACGACATCGGAGCAGTTCGGTGTGGACTGGTTGAATAAAACTTTTCCTAAATCGTCTTTCCAAGGGCCTGTCGGAGAATCACCCTGAACGTATCCGACTGCACCGCCATTTGTGTAGAAGATGTAATATTCGTCTTCACCATCGCCGTCGCCGTCGATTTTCAGTCCCGAAGGAGCCCATGCTTTCGTACCCCATTTGCATTTTGTTTTCTCTTTCGACGGTATGGTTGAGACCATATTTGTCAAGTTTTCGTTATCCAACGTACCCTCGTCTGTCCAGTTGACCATATCTTTTGTCGAAAGGATCGTTAACGAATGATTGTTATAGCCGTTCTTTGCCAATGTACCAGCTTCGTAATCAATTCCTTCCGTCGTTCCGTATACATACAATTTTCCATCATTTTCTGAATTGTCGATGCAGGTAGGATCGGCAATGAAATCGAAATTTGTAAGCATACTGTCTACGTTATGTGCTTTCCCATCCGCAGTCGTGTACTGGATCGGCGGCGTAAGTGTGATCTTGTCGTCATACCAGTTATTGTTGGCAATATGCTGCGCGAAAATATTATCGGTCTTTTTGTTATACTGTTCTGCGCCAGCAGCTTCTAATGATACTTTTTTACCATCTTTATAAGCTACGATACCATCTGAATAACCTAATGTGTAATCGTTAAAGAAAGAGTAGCTCTGCGTAGACGGCGCGAAAGTCGGCCGGATCGTCGGAGTCGGAACCGGTGTAGGTGCCGTACTCTCGTCTGGTTTAGTAGTCACGGCCGGAGTACTGCTCTGAACCGGAGTGCTGCTCTCTGATGGGTCAGCGCTCTGCAACGGAGTACTGCTCTCGTCTGGTTTAGCAGTATCGGCCGGAGTACTGCTTTCTGCCGGGTTTGCGCTCTGAACCGGAGTACTGCTCTGAGCCGGATTGGAGCTTGCTGCCGGTGTAGAACTGATTCCCGGAGCCGTGCTTGCGTTTGGTTGATGTATTAGCTTCTTTTTCACTTTCACTGTTACCTTTGCTTTTACTTTTTTGTTTTTCTTTGAAGTCACCGTAATTTTCGCTGTTCCGGTTTTTTTACCTTTAACAACGCCTTTTTTACTTACGGTGGCAACGCTCTTTTTGTTTGATTTGTAAGTGACAGCTTTACTTGCCTTCTTAGGTTTCACCGTTTTAACTTTCAGTTTAAAGGTTTTCCCCACTTCCAAAGTGATCTTCTTTTTGTTCATAGTGATCTTCTTTGGTTTTGATGCCGCCTGTATTGTCATGTCATTGCTCCAGATGCTCGTGAATGTCATCACGCCAACGAGAGACATACAGACAGTTTTTCTGAGTTTTTGCTTCATCCAATACCCTCCTTTTTTATGTGCGGTCATGTGTCACGTTCTATTGTGCATATCATTTGATATATTTTGCATTTTCACGGTAACACATGAACATTTGCTACATAAATAAGTGTACCCTATAAGGACAGTTTTGTCAACCGATCCGAGACAAGTTAGAGAGGCTTTTATTCCTATAAATTGGTAATGCAGGGGAGATCCGACCATAAAAAGAACTTGTGCAAAAATCATATTTTTGGTATATTGGTAGTAAGGGATCAGTGAATACAAAAATGAGTGAAATATGTGCAAAAATGAAACACGGAAATGAGGGTAATTATGCAAAGGATATTGGTAGTGGATGATGTGGAGGTAAATCGCGAGCTGCTGCGCAATATGCTGGAAGATGAATACATTGTCGAAACGGCAGAGGACGGGGATCAGGCAGTACGGAAACTGGAGGTTTATAAGGATGAGACAGCGGCGCTCCTTTTGGATCTTCAGATGCCGAAGCTGAACGGATTTGCTGTCATGGATGTAATGAAACACCGGGGATGGCTGAAAAAGATCCCGGTGCTGATCATAAGCAGTGAAGATGCAGTGGAAGTCGAGAACCAGTGTTTTGAACTGGGGGTCTCTGATTTTGTCCATAAACCTTTTGAGGCATCGATCGTTAGGAACCGAATACGGAATTCCGTTGAATTATTCGCCTGCAAAAACCAGTTAGAACAAAAAGTAGAAGAACAGTCGGAAACGATGAAAAAGCAGGATGAGATCATTCAGATGCAGTCCGAACAGCTCAGGAACGCAAAGCCGTTTAATAATCTCATGATGGAATTTCAATGCGCGATCATGGAAGTCGAGACGAAGTTGAAAGTGCTGAACGAGGAATTTTCGCAGAAGTATAACCGGAATCCGTTTGAATCGATCAAGAGCCGGTTAAAGTCGCCGGAAAGCATTTATGAGAAATTGAGACGGAAAGGATATGCTACAACAGTAGAAAATATACGCGAAAAGCTGACGGATGTGGCGGGACTCCGGGTAATCTGCTCGTTTCCAGACGATATTTACCGTTTGGCGGAACTTTTTATCAAGCAGGATGATATTATGCTGATCAAGAAAAAAGATTACATAGAAAGTCCGAAACAGAACGGATACCGCAGCTTACATCTGATCGTGGATATACCGATCTTTCTGTCAAATGAGAAAAAGTACATGAAGGTGGAAGTCCAGTTTCGCACGATTGCGATGGACTTTTGGGCGAGCCTGGAGCATAAACTGAAATATAAGAAAAATGTGAAAAATGCGGATGAGATCGTTGATATGTTAAAGGCATGCGCGGAATCGATTGAAGTACTTGATTATCAGATGCAGGATATCCGCAATAAGATCGATCAGTCCAAAGAGTAATAACAAAAAGGGCTCTACGTCCCGGTTTCCCGCAATCCCGGGTTGTAAAGCCTTTCTTGTGATATCTGTGAATTGTCCGCAGATCTGGATAACAGACCGTTTATTCTTCCGTTTTTGTCTCTGAATCCTTTTCGGTTTCAGTTTCGTTCTTGGAAAGGCTGTCACGCCATGCTTCCAATTTTTTCGTTGCGGCATCAATCGTTCTCTGGCAAATGTCTGGGAGCTTATCACCCCACGCCTTAGAAGCCTGCTCATAGCCTTTTTTGATAGCAGCGATCATCTCGTCTGCTTTTGTGGCATCTCCGCCACTCAACGCTTGTGCCATTGCTACAAATCTGTCACTCGTCTGCTCGACACCCCAGTAACCATCATCTGCAATATCTTTTTGAGCCTGGGCAATCGTTGCCGGATCAGCAGTCGCATTTTTAAATAAATCGGCAAGCGATGTGTATTTATTCGCCTGTTTGTTCAGAAGTTCATTTACCAGATTCTGAAGCTGCTGATTTTTAGTATTCAGCTCGGATTTCATTTTCTTTACGATACTGGAATAATCCTTTACGGTATTGGCATCCTTGCCACTAGTAGTATTGGACGGCTCATAAACGACACCAGAATCTTCTTTCGCGGATGTCGTATCCGACGGCTTCTTATTATCCTGCTTCGTCGATGTACGGGAAGTGGATGGATAAGAAGTAGTCTGTGCATTCGTTACTCCATAAACACTCATTCTTTTTCCCTCCTTGGTCTGAAATTATGGATAAAATTAATTCTCTAACATATATATCGGAAAAACGAACACAAACTTAACCTTGTTATTATAAAAAAATAGAGGTATGATATTGTTATCGTTAGAGAGAGGTGTACGCCATGATAAAAAAGATTGTTTTGTTTACAAAAGGCATAGAAACGTTGTGGTTTTTCTCGGAACAGATGGGAAAAACATTTGAACTGCTTGGATATGATGTATTCTATTTTGACCAGTGTAAGGAATACCGCAGCCTGAGCGATCTGATCTGGTTTTGTGAACCGGGGGTGACTGCCGCAATTAGTTTTAATTTTGACGGCTGCTGCGGGGAAGATTATTTTATGGATTCGAATGGCGTTTCGTTTTTTGACGCGAGGCAGATCATGTTTTTGAACGTTGTGGTGGATCATCCGTTTTATTATCACAAGTTTCTGCCATATCTGCCGGGAGACTATACACAGATTTCCATTGACCGGGAGCATGAGGCTTATTTGAAACGATTTTTTCCTGAGATCAAGCGGGGGCCGTTTATGCCCCTGGGCGGAACGGCCCTTTGGGATGAGGATCAGATGCCAGGCTGGGATGACCGCAGGTATGATATCGTATTTACAGGAAATTATAATCCGCCCTCGACTTTTGAGGGGGCGATTACCAGGCATGGGAAGGAGTACGCCGATTTTTATTATGATATCATCGACGATCTGATCAGCCATCCGTGGAGATCGATGGACCGAGTGATCATCGAGCACCTGAACCGGGACGTGGAGGATATCACGGAGGAAGGCCTGAAGGATACGCTTCCCAATATGATCTTTATCGATCTGTATGTCCGGCACTATTTCCGGGGAGAGGTGGTAAAAACACTGGTAGACAGCGGACTAAAAGTCCACTGTTTCGGAGCTGGATGGGATCATTTGGATTGCCGTCATCCTGAAAATATCATTAACGGAAATGTCCTGGATTCCCTCGGGTGCCTGCAGCAGATCAGCCGGAGTAAGATTTCATTGAATGTGATGCCCTGGTTTAAAGACGGGGCGCATGACCGGGTTTTCAATTCCATGTTAAATGGAGCAGTATGTGTGAGTGACGGCTCCAGATATATGGATGAAATACTGGTAGATGGGAAAGATTACATGAAGTATGATCTGGCCGCGTTGACGGACCTGCCTGGAAAAATAGAGGAACTATTGGTAGATAGAAATAAATGGGAGCGTATCGTGGCAAATGGATATAGAAAGGCAGCAGACGGGCATACATGGGCAGACCGTGCCCGGTTCCTTCATTCAGAAATTCTTTGCAAGATACGGTAATGTGTGTTAGAATACACGTATACATAAATCTATAATTGAGATTGGGAGAATGATATGGCTGGAAATAAAGTTAAACAGAAAAAGCAAAAAAAGCAGAAAAAGCATCCAAAGTTTTGGTTTGGCTTCAAAATATTTCTGTTAATGTTTCTTGTTACGCTTCTCATAGTAGGGATTGTATTTTATGTAAAGTATGGACGGGACATTTTCAGATTGCAGGATGAAGCTGTTCAGTTAGTAAAAGATGCTACCGAGGAGACATTCCGGGATTCGGAGACGACGATTGCCTATAATTCAAAAGGAAAGCAGATCGCCGTCCTGAAAGGCGAAAAGGACTCCTATTATATGACGGTCGATGAGATACCGCGATATGTAAAAGACGCGTTTATCGTAACCGAGGATAAGAAATTTTATGAGCACAATGGGATTGATGCCGGGGGGATCGTGCGTGCTGTCTGGGTGCAGATAAAAAATAATGGTGAGATCTCCCAGGGGGCCTCTACGATCACGCAGCAGCTTGCTAGGGGGGTATACCTGACGACCGAGCGGACGTATGAGAGGAAGATAAAGGAAATTTTTATCGCGCTGGAATTAGAAAAGAAATTTTCCAAAGATCAGATTTTGGAATTTTATCTGAATACGATTTATTTTTCCAATGGTTATTATGGGATCGAGGCGGCAGCGAAAGGGTATTTCAGCTCCAGCTGTAAGGATTTGAGTTTGTCGCAGTTATGTTTTTTGTGCGCGATTCCGAACAGTCCTACCCGCTATGATCCGATCAAAAATAAGCAGAATACGCTCGAGCGGAGAGACCGCATTTTGAAACAGATGTTAGATGATAAAGTGATCACGCAGGAAGAGTACGATACCGCGGTTGCGGAAAAGATCAAACTCAATGTTACGGAGCCGGTGAAGAGAAACTTTATCCAGACATTTGTGACTTACTGCGCGACGCGCAAGATCATGGAATATAACGGTTTTAAGTTCAAAAATAAATTTGACTCGAAAAAAGAGGAACAAAAATACGATGACGACTATACAGACGCGTATGCGGCAGCGCAGAAACAGCTTCTAAACAGTGGATACCGCATTTACACGTCGATCGACCTGAAAAAGCAGAAGGCGCTCCAGGAGGCAGTCAATACCAATCTATCTGCCTTTACGGAGAAGAACACAAATGGCATTTACAAAATGCAGGGGGCAGCAGTTTGTATTGATAATAAGACTGGAAGGGTAGTGGCCATCGTCGGCGGAAGGAGCCAGAAAACGAGCGGTTATACGTTAAACCGTGCGTACCAGTCGTTCCGCCAGCCGGGGAGCAGCATCAAACCCGTTATCGTGTATACACCTTCCCTGGAGCGGGATTACACGCCGGATACGACAGTCAATGATCACAAATTTGAGGGCGGGCCTTCGAATGCGAATGGTAAATATTCGGGACATATTTCTCTGCGATATGCCGTGGAGCAGTCCAAAAATACGATCGCCTGGCAGCTGTTTGATGAGCTGACCCCGAAAGTGGGATTACAGTATCTTTTGGAAATGAATTTTTCCAAGATCGTGGACGACGACTATTATAACGCGTCTTCGCTCGGAGGGTTTACTTACGGATGCAGTCCGCTGGAGATGGCTTCGGCGTACGCGACGATTGAAAATGATGGAAAGTACCGGGAACCGACGTGCATCGTAAAAATACTGGATGCCCAGGGCAAAACGATCGTGAAAAATGATGTGGATGAAAAGTACATCTATGATTCCAAAGCGGCCAATACGATGACGGATATTTTAAAAGGGGTTCTTACTAAAGGCACCGGCGTCGGACTAGGTTTGGATAACGGTATGACGTCCGCGGGGAAAACTGGTACGACGAATGATAAAAAAGATGGGTGGTTCTGCGGGTTTACACCGTACTTTACGACGGCTGTATGGATAGGATGCGATAATCCAACGACGATAGGCGACTTGTCGGGTTCGACGTATCCGGGCAGGACGTGGAAGATGTATATGAATACGATACACGCGGATCTGGAGACGAAACCTTTTCCGTATGAAGAGCGGGGAGATCTCGAGGACGATGATTCCTCGTCGAAACCGTCGTATTCAGATGATGACGAGCATTCCTCGGACAACGATGATGACGAGGAAGAAAAACCGACGAGAAAGCCAAAACAGACGAGCAAACCAAAAGCGACGAAAAAACCGGTACAGGAAGATGAGGAGGAACCGGAGGATACGACGCCTGAACAGGATCCTGATGATGGAGGAGAGGCACCTCAGCCGCCGCAGGGGGGAAATGTGCCGGAAGATAATCCAGATCAGAGCGGCAGTACGTCAAATGATGATACCGGATTCAGCCAGGATGACACTACGTTCCAGGGAGAAGACGGCACTGTCCAGCCATGATCCATCCAATCTGTATGTATGAGCGGAATGATATGTGTAAAACAATATGTGTCAAGCCATAACACGGCTTGACACATATTATTTTTATCTAATTCTTTCAATAGTATTCGCGTTATTTTAAATCTGCTGAAGGCTGTCCGTATTTTTTCAGTATCTTCTGAATGCGTTCCGAAGGATCCAAAAGTTCCGCAATCGAAAAGTCATGGTTCATCGTGTTGATCAGAAGGGCAATGTATTTGCTCATATCGACATTGATATAATACTCTTTTGATAAAACTTCTTTCGGCTGATAAACGAGGTTCGTCGTCATCAGACGATAGATCAGTCCACTCTCATAAGCTTTATCAAATTTATCCAGTCCATTTGTAAAAAGACCAAATGTCGAAGCGACAAAAATACGGTTTGCTTTTCTCCGTTTCAACTCTGTAGCGACATCAATAATGCTCTCGCCAGAAGAAATCATGTCATCAATGACAACGACATCCTTTCCCTCGACATCCGCGCCTAAAAATTCGTGGGCGACGATCGGGTTGCGTCCCTCTATGATCTTCGTGTAATCGCGCCGTTTATAGAACATACCCATATCGACACCCGCTACGCCGGCAAAATAAATCGCGCGGCCGGTAGCGCCCTCGTCTGGACTTATGACCATCATGCGCTTCGGGTTCATCTCAAGATCCGGCACGTTTTTCAGCATGGCCTTAATAAACTGGTATGTGGGCTGGATCGTCTCAAACGTGTTGAGCGGAATGGCATTCTGCACGCGGGGGTCGTGGGCATCAAACGTAACGATACTTTCCACCCCCATATTGACCAGTTCCTGCAATGCCAGCGCACAGTCCAAAGATTCCCTTGAGCTGCGTTTGTGCTGGCGGCTTTCATATAGAAAAGGCATGATGACAGTAATTCGTCTCGCTTTTCCGCTGACAGCGGCGATCATGCGCTTTAAGTCCTGAAAGTGGTCATCCGGGGACATGCGGTTGATCTGGCCGCACACTTTGTATGTAAGGCTGTGGTTACACACATCGACGAGAATGTACAAATCTTTTCCGCGCACGGATTCATTCAGAATGCCTTTTGCCTCTCCCGAACCAAACCGCGGGCACACCGCGTCGATCAGATAGGACTCTTTTTTGTAGCTGCTGAAATGAATTGATTCCTCATCGTTTCCGCTTTCCGTTCTCCAGGACGAGATATACGAATCTACTTTCTTTCCAATCTTGCGGCTGCTTTCCAGGGCGATGATCCCGAGGTCTCCATAAGGGATGATGTCTGAGAAGTTGTTCTGGCTCATTACTGTGTCCTCCTAAATAATATTTTTAAATGTATGTATAAAAATGCCTCATGTTATGAAACATTAGACATGCACCAGGTACGGCTGTCATTTACGGGACAATGCCTGGCGGGTAAAAATAGCTTTTTTCAGGCGGATGTCATCACCTGTCAGTTTCAATAGGGAATACCGGCTCGTTATGCGGGAAAAGATGCGTTCACTGTACTGCTCCCTCAGGTCGTCAAAAGAGAGGTTCGTGGAAATGATCGTTGATCTCCTGCGGACAAGTCGTGTGTCTATCACCTGATACAATTGCGATGAGGTGAAGCTGTTATTTAACTCGGTACCTAGATCGTCCAAAATGAGTAAGTCGCAGTCCAGAATATACGAGACGACGGCGCTCTTTTCAACAGAACTCCATGCTTTATCAAACTTGTTTTTTTCTAATAGATCAAACAATTCAAGAGCTGTCAAATAGACGACGGTGTGGGAATGATCCAGTGCTTCTTTCGCGATACAGTGGGTCAGAAAGGTTTTTCCGACTCCGGTATTTCCGTAAAGCAAAAGGTTATCGTGTGATTCGTCGAAATGATCACAGAAGAACAGCGCGGTTTCATGTATGTTCCGTATATTGTCCCTCGGTGTAAGCCCTGTGGTATCTTCGATATAATCATCTGGATAGTATTCTTCGTTAAAGTGGGAAAAATTTTCACTTTTCAGTATTTCCTGCAGGTTAGACTGCTCATATAGATATTCTACGATTCTTTTCTGGAAGCAGTGGCATTTTTCGTTCCCGATATAACCGGTGTCCTGACAGTCAGGGCAATCGAAAAATGGCTGCAGATAGTCGGCAGGATACCCATGCTGGGTGAGAAGCATTTCCTTTTTCCGGGTGATGACGGAGATGTCCCGCTTGAGTTGTTTCACATCTGCCTTCGTTCCGTCAAAAGCCGTTTTTGCCATTTTAACAGATAGCTCGGCTATGATATGATCCAGCTCGTCCCATTCAGGTATCGCGTTTTGTATTTCTCTTTTTCGGTCCAAAAGGAGGCGGTTGTTTTTCAATTGTGTTTCATTGTACTGTGCATATAAGTTATTATACTGATCATTTTGTAACTGCATAAAGGTCTCCGTATCGTTATTGGTGAAGAAGTTGTTTTTCTAAATCCGCGTATTCTTCCTTGGAATATTCCCGCTGTGGAAAATGCTGGAATTTATTTTTGTTCCGGCGGGTGTTTCCGCTCTTGGCAGGAGCCGCGTTTTTCTGGCGGAAAAAAGATTTATCACAGTCTTCGATGTCTTTTAGGGAAGTGACTCCCTTTTTATGCCAGTCCGCTAAAATTTTTGCCGTGTAATTCAGGTTCGTGTCACCTGACTGCAGAACGGTCCTGCTACATGCCTCTTCCAAAACAGCATCGGGGAAATGGTAAACTTCCCATTTATCAATGACTGCCTTTTCAGCAGGAGCTAGGGCGCGTTTGATGCCGAGTGCCTTTGTAATGATGCGATATGTACCGTTGAAGGAAGATACTTCATCCTCTGCGTCTTCGACTGTGCGGATCCCTTTCTTTGCCCAGTCGAGAGCGATCGCTTCGAGGTAGCGGGGATTTCTCTTTCCCCGTGACAATGCGGTTTCATAAAGAGTGATGACCAGATTGAGCGAAAAGCCTAAATCCGACATCAGATATAGAACGAGCTGCATATGCGCATCCCCGAGTGTCGTTCCGAGTAACGCCTCCACCATGCTCAGGCACGATTCGATTTCCGCATCCTTTTTCAGCGCCTCTGCCTGCAGCGGAGAGTAAATAAGCCGTTTCGGAATGTCTGGCGGCGGCTGTATGAGATGCGGCGGCGCCGGCTCGGCAGATACCAGATCAGTAGAAGCGGTTTCTTCCGGCTGTCTGCCTTCATCTGTAAGCGGAAGCAGGGATATTTCGACGATCTGTCCGGCTGCCTCCGTAATGGAGAGCACACCCTGCTTTTCCCAATACCGGAGAGCCCGGACAATATCCGCTTCCGTGTTCGAGAGCATGTCCGCCATGTTCTCGATCGTCAGCGAGGGAGAAGCTTCGTTCATCTGCCGCAAAAGACAGAGGTAGACTTTGACAAAGCTGCCGTTTGCCTGCGGCATATAAGTATCAATAAAAATGTTAGGAACCTGCGTTATGTTTTGTGAAAAATAATTTGTTAATGAGAACCCCATCGTGTTACGTTTCCTCCTCAAAAATAATTCCCTCTGCATAAAGCATAACCTAAAAATCGATTTCTGTAAATAGCTAAAAAATTGTACTTTTTCAGTAGAAAATAAGATGTGGAAAGTGTGGAAAATGTGGATAACTTTAAATCGAACATACTATATATGTAGAAAAAAATAATATAAACTACGGAAATCTGTCACTTTGTAAGAAGAATATGAAAAATACAGTTATTCACATATTTTGTAAATGGAAAAACTATCCACAACCTCACGTTTCTACTGATTGTTGATAAGGCTGTGGATATTGTGGATAATCTAGTGATCAGCGAGTGCTTCGCCAACCTCTGCAATGTTTCCCGCCCCCATTGTTATCAACAGATCGCCGGTGGTTAAATTTTTTTCTAAATATTTTTCAATGCTGTCAAAATCGCCGAGATACGTTGCGCTGTTTCCGGATTCTTTGATCAGTTCTTCAATATGTTTGGAAGAGATGTCTCCGGGATCCGGCTCCCTGGCCGCGTAAATATCTGCGAGGATAACATGGTCCGCAGCACTGAGTGACTCGGCAAATTCATGCAGAAATTCCTTTGTCCGGGTGTATGTGTGCGGCTGGAAAGCGACCCACAGTTTATTGTGCGGATAGTGCCTGGCAGAAGCCAGTGTCGCCGCGATCTCGGTTGGATGGTGGGCGTAGTCGTCGATAATGGTCGCCCCGTTATATTCTCCCTTGTGTTCAAACCGCCGCTCGGTACCTTTGTATTTGGTGAGTGCGCTCTGGACCGTCTGAGGCGGGATCGAGAAGATGGAAGACAGCGCAAGGCAGGACAGCGTGTTGGCTATATTATGCCTGCCCACGATCTCTAACTGATAGCGGTCGGTTTTTTCTCCAGACTTAACAAGGGTAAAGCTGCCGCGGCCAAACTCATCGTAAGAAATGTTGTCGGCATAAAAATCCGCGTTTGCGTCTTCGGTAGAAAAGGTCAGTACGCGGCAGGAAAGTCCTTCTGTTATATCTTCATAATCTTTTATATCCGAATTGATGATAAGCGTCCCGTTCTCAGGAAGAAGCTCCGCAAATTTCCGAAAACTGTGCCGGATGTCATCCAGATCTTTAAAAAAGTCCAAATGATCTTCTTCTATATTTAGTATAATACCAATAGTCGGAAAAAAGTGTAAAAAGCTGTTTGTGTACTCACAGGCTTCCGTAATAAAGTTTTTGGATCTTCCGATCCGAAGATTACCGCCGATGGCAGGCAGTATGCCTCCTACGGAAATCGTGGGATCCATGTCCGCTTCCAGCATGATGTGGGAGGCGATGGAAGTCGTAGATGTTTTACCATGCGTTCCAGCCACGGCCACAGCTGTCGTGTAATTTTTCATGATCTGGCCGATCATAGAGGCGCGCCCCATCATCGGAATACCAAGTTCTTTTGCCCGTTTGAATTCTGGATTTGACTCGGAAATGGCAGCCGTATAAACGACAAAATCAAGATCAGAGGTAATATTTTTACTGCTTTGTTCATATACTATTTCTATTCCGAGATCTTCCAAATGCTTTGTGATTTTGGACTTCGTCCGGTCGGAGCCTTTTATCGTAAATCCCAGGGATTGGAGAAGTTCAGCAAACGCGCTCATACTGATGCCTCCGATGCCGATGAAATATGCGGTTTTAGGAGTGGTAAAATCAATCTTGTACATGGTTTATGTCCCATCCTTTCTTTATTCTGATTACCATAAGTATAAATCTATTATATGAAAAAGACAAGAAGAAAGGTGAAAATAATTTGTTTTTGGGAATCGGGAGGACAAAAGAGGGGATTTTGTGCAATAGTTACAAAAAAGCAAAAAAAATAAAAAAAAAATTATAAAAAATGTTTATTTTTTTACCAATGTATGCTATAATCAATTTATAGTTTATCCGGCCCACGGAGGTCACGTCTCTCGTGGGTACTACTTACAACAGGGGTGATCACATGATCAAAAAAGAAATGATAGCTATGTTATTAGCTGGAGGGCAGGGTTCACGTCTCGGTGTCCTGACGGCAAACGTAGCAAAACCTGCTGTTGCTTTTGGGGGAAAGTATCGTATCATTGATTTTCCGTTGAGTAATTGCATCAATTCTGGGGTTGATACTGTCGGGGTTTTGACACAGTACCAGCCGCTTAAACTGAATACTCATATCGGCATCGGTATCCCGTGGGATCTTGACCGGAATGTAGGAGGAATTTCTGTTCTTCCGCCGTATGAGAAAAGTACAAGCAGTGAGTGGTATACCGGTACGGCAAATGCCATTTATCAGAATTTAAAGTATATGGATCAGTTCAATCCGGACTATGTCCTGATATTGGGCGGCGACCATATATACAAGATGGATTATCAGGTAATGCTGGACTTTCATAAGTCAAATCAGGCAGATGTTACACTGGCTACGATTCCGGTTCCGATCGAGGAGGCCAGCCGTTTCGGGGTTTGCATCACAGATGAGAGCGGCAGGATTTCGGAATTCCAGGAGAAGCCGGAACAGCCGAGGAGCAATCTTGCATCTATGGGAATTTATATTTTCTCATGGCCGGTGCTGAAAGAAGCGCTTATCACATTGAAAGACCAGCCTGGATGCGACTTTGGAAAACACATTATTCCTTATTGTCATGAGAGGGGGGATCGGATCTTCGCTTATGAGTTCAATGGTTACTGGAAGGATGTCGGAACGCTGGGGTCTTACTGGGAGTCCAATATGGAGCTGATCGACCTGATTCCGGTGTTTAACCTGTATGAGGAATTTTGGAAGATTTATACGAAAAACGAGTGGCTCAGGCCGCAGTATATTTCGAATTCATCTGTCATAAACAAGGCGATCATGGGAGATGGATGCGAAGTGTACGGAGAGGTTTACAATTCCGTGATCGGTTCAAACGTAGTCATTGAAGAAGGAGCCGTCGTGCGCGATTCGATCATCATGAATTCGACGCGGATCGGAAAGAATACGATTTTGGACAAGACGATTGTGGCGGAAGACACGGTGATCGGAGCCGGATGCGTATTGGGGGCAGGCGACGACGGTGTTGTAAACCAGGTAAAACCGGACGTATATGCGTTTAATTTAGTTACGGTCGGTGATAATACCGTTATTCCGGACGGAGTGACGATTGGAAAAAATACTGCCATATCAGGAGTGACGACGAAGGAGGATTATCCGAATAATACACTGGAAGGTGGCGGAACTTTGATAAAGGCAGGTGATATTTTATGAGGGCGATAGGTATCATTTTAGCTGGTGGAAGCAGCAAACGTATGACAGAACTTACGACGAAGAGAGCTACATCTGCGTTGCCGATTGCAGGAGGTTACCGCAGTATTGACTTTGCGCTCAGCAGTATGTCGAATTCTCATATAAGTAAAGTAGCTGTATTTACCCAGTTCAATTCAAAATCACTGACTCAGCATTTGAATTCTTCGAAATGGTGGGACTTTGGTAGAAAACAGGGTGGCTTATTTGTATTTACTCCGACTCAGACACAGGATAACAGTTACTGGTATCGTGGAACTGCGGACGCGATTGCGCAGAACATGGATTTTTTAAAGACGAGCCATGAACCATACGTGGTGATTGCATCTGGAGACTGTGTTTACAAACTTGATATGAACAAAGTGCTTGAGTACCACTTGAGTAAAAATGCAGATATTACCATTGTGACAAAGGATCTCGGGGAAACAGATGACCCAAGCAGGTTTGGCGTGGTTTCTGTGGATGAGAATGGATTGGTTACTAAGCTTGAGGAAAAACCGATCGTCACATCGAAGACGACAGTATCCACGGGAATATATGTCATTCGGCGCAGACAGCTCATTGATCTGATCGAGCGTGCCGGCAATGAGGGCGGGTTTGATCTGGTAAAGGATATTTTCATAAGGTACCGCGGTGTGAAAAAGATCTATGCGTACCAGATGGACTCATACTGGAGTAACATTACGACAGTGGATTCTTATTTTAAAACCAATATGGATTTTCTCAACAGGGAGATCAGAGACTACTTTTTCAATCAGTATCCTACGGTTGAGTCTAAAATCGAGGATCTGCCGCCGGCCAAATACAATGCCGGCTCAAAAGTGACAAACAGCCTGGTTTCCAGCGGATGTATCGTCAATGGCGAGGTGAGGGATTCCATTTTGTTTAAAGAAGTATACGTAGGTAACAACTGCACCATTCGTAATTCCATTATTTTGAATGATGTGTACATTGGCGATAATACCTACATTGAAAATTGCATCGTTGAGAGCCATGATACAATTCGAGCAAACTCCAATTATGTTGGGGAACCGGATAAAATCAAAATAGTGTTGGAAAAGAATGCGCGTTACGTACTGTAAGAACAGTAAGGAGGATAATTGGGATGCAAATAACAGATATTCGCATTCGAGTTGTGAGTAACGATTCCAAGATGAGGGCGGTAGCGTCAGTGACATTTGATGATTCTTTTGTCGTTCACGATATCAAAGTCATCGAAGGGGAAAAAGGTTTGTTTATTGCGATGCCGAGTAAGAAGACTCCAAATAATGAATACAGGGATGTGGCACATCCGATCAACGGGGAGATGAGAAACTTACTGCAGGAAGCAATATTGGAGCGTTTTAAAAAGGCACTAGATGAATTACCGGATGAAGATTAAAAATGTTTCAAAGAAGAAAAACCCTGATCACCATAGTCATGCGAAAGGATGGCGGTGGGATCAGGGTTTTTACGTTTGTACATGAATGCAGATAGGCTCAGTAAGCTACTGTTGTACAAATCGGTACTTACCTTTGCCCTGTCCGGTGACTGGTTCGATCAGGCCTGCTTTTTTCATTTTGTTCAGCAGTTTTCCGGCCGAGGAAGGTGCTATATGGAACATTTGTATGATATCGGCACGGCTGAAAGTGCTGTCAAATGAAAATGACTTGTAAAGGGCAAGTGCTTTTTCTATTGTCGGGGTTTTTGCTTCTAATTTAGTAAGATGAGTTTCAAACGCTACTTTTTGCTGGTCTGGTCTTATTGTTTCGGTGTTAAAATTTAAGTTAAATAATGTGACTTGAAATGAGGTAATATCTGAATAAAATTTTGGTTTTAGTTCTGGACGGTAATTGTGCGCGGCATAGTAAGTTTCAGTAATTTTCCGAAAACCGCTGCCCTGTCGTTCCATAAATCCCAGACGGCCGAAGATATCAGCCAAAACAGGATTACGCCGTTAAAATCACATTCTGTTGATTCTGCCATCCATTTATCAATAATCATGATACGTTCTCCATTGAAATTGTCTGCATTTTTCATTCCGTCAAGGACACGTTAGCTGCGCAAGGGGTTGACAAAAGAACGGCAGCGTGTTATTCTTTCTTTAGGTGTTTACGGTTGTAAATACCTAGAAGAGAGGGCGGTCGCGAAATGGTGATATTGTGATACTGTATTACTGTATTACCCAATCGCGATTTCCATCAGATTTATGATACATAGGAATTATATAATTCGAGAGGAGGAACTGATGATGAAAGATCTTTTCCCGAGTATTACGGAAAATGAATGGCTGCTCATGAAAGTCGTGTGGGAGAAAGGAACGTGTACGGCAGCGGATTTTGTAGAAGGTTTGGAGGGCGTGAAAGAAATATCGGCGCGGACGGTGCGTGTGATGATCAATCGGCTTGTGAAAAAAGGTGTGCTGGAATATGAGGTTGATCCGCGAAATTCGACCGTGTATCATTACCATGCAAAATTTACGCAGGAGGAATGTATCCAGGAGAAGAGCCAGAATTTTAAAAACGCATATTTTTCCGGGGATGGAGGCCTGATGCTTGCGACGATGGTAAAACAGGAAGATTTGTCAAAACAGGATGTACAGGAACTGATCTCCCTGCTGGAGAAAAGAAAGGGGGATTGATCATATGTGGTATTTGGTTTTCTTTATATTGCAGATGAGGATGCTGCGGATACAATTTTCGATCAGTGCGCTGGTGCTCGCCGTACTCGTCATCCGGGGTATTTACTGGAAGAGCCGGGGAAGAAATCCTTATGTATACGGTTTTTTGTGGATGCTGCCGCTCATCGGCCTTTTCGCCGGGAAATGGCGATTGTTTGAGCGGGGAATATGGGAGGATTGGGAGACGTTTTTCTGGACTGTTTCTGCCGAGATGCCGGCATTGGGAATGATGTACTGGGTGATGGCGGGTGCCATATGCCTCGGATATATGATCGCGAAGCGGAGGCTGATCAGGCGGGGGAAGAAATATCCGGTCTGCATGTGCATAGAGGCCGGCACAAAAAAGTGTCTTGTGAGGGTATCGGACTGCCGGCATTCGCCTTATACGATCGGCGTCATCCGTCCGTATATCGTGCTGCCAGAGGACTTTAAGAGCCGTTATACAGCGGATGAACTGGAAATGGTATTGCGGCATGAGGCTACGCATATCCGCTGCCGTCATAGTCTGTTTTTTTGTATTGCCTCTTTATGGAAATGTGTCTTTTGGTTAAATCCGATCGTGCATTACGGTGTGAAAGTATTTCAGACGGATATGGAGATTTTTTGCGATAGTGTGGCGGTGGAGAAAGGGAACCGTATGGAATACGGGAAACTCATTCTGAGTGAGGTGACTGGCGTGCCGCTTTCTGAGAATATTCTGCAGAAAGTGAACTTTTTCTTTTCTATGAGTGAGTGCCGCACGCGGATCAAGATGCTGGCAGCTTATCAGGAAAAATTCGGAATGTACAGAACACATATATTCCGGGCTGCGGGAATTGTACTTTTGGTATTTATGGCAGTGGTACTGGCCGGCTCACGTTTTGTCGTGAGCGGCGGGAATGGGATTGAAGCGGTTCTTTCTATTCAGGATGAAGAAACAAAATGCCAAACGGAACTTACGCTGACGGAAGAGGAATACGGGCGGATTTTGGTAGAGGAGAGAGAGGATGAACTGGTCATTGACACAAAAGCGCTTCGGGAAAAGCTGCAGAGGTCGGGATATCCGGCGGGAGCAGCCAGTATATGGTATGATTCGTATCGTTTTGGCCCAGGTTTTTTTGGTGTGTGGCGGGTAGAAGAAACATGTAACCTGTATGATTCCTCGAAACGGTTCATAACGATCCAAAAGGAGCTTACCGGCTGGCGCAGGGCGATCCGGTTTTTATAAGGCAGACGATAAGAAGGGAGGATAAAAATGATAATGAAAAAGATATTTCTTAAAATTGGAAATATGATATTAAATTTGTATGGGTTTTTACTATTTGTTATGTGCGTCGTTGCAGCCATAAGATTTGAAAATGCTTTCTCTGCCATTTTGCTGGCAGTGCTTGTATGTCCGTGTTCGTACTGGTTTGCACGTAAAAAATGGGGAGAACGCAGACCAGTTCTCATTCGTGTCATACGGGGATTGATATTAGGTCTTGGATGCTTTCTGTTGGGTTTCATCCTTCTTTCTGCCCCCTATTTCCGGTGTTTCCATTTTAAAGTTACCAGTTTTGCAAAAGAATATTTTGAGACACACATCCAGACGGATGAGCTTGCATATAAGGAAGTGAGCGACATACGGAAGAAAGAATACGATGATTATCTAGAAGTAATGGCCAGGGTCAAGTACGAGGACCGCCATACACACCAGGCGATGCAGCGGGATATCATCTTCTATTTTGACCGCGCCAATGACAGATATTTTGAGACATTTGAGGAGATGCGGCAGGAACGGAGGAAAGACCCGTATAGGATTTTGAACCATTTTAATGTAACGGAGTTAGACAAACGGGTTTACGAGGTGATCGGCTATGTGGCAGAGGGAAATTATGACGGTATTTGGCCGCTCATGGACGCAGAGTGTAAAACTGTCCTGACGAAGGAAAAGAGGGAGGCGCAGCAGCAGAAATTAGCACCCCTCGGCACTTATAAACAGATCAGTAATATTGAGGTACCTTTGATAGAAGAAGATGAATCTGGCAAACAGATCGTAACGACACTTGTGACGGTAAGATTTGCGGATGGGGAAGCGAAGGTAGAATTGGTTTTAGATGAAGAATTGACGATTTTGTCGATGGAGGTTAAGTAAGTGTTGTACGAGTGTGCATTGACGAAATGCGTATTTCATAATATAATACAAGGAGGTTTGAACGATCCATTCCTGAACCATCACCAATGAATTCAATTAATCTGGCAGCAGTTTCGAAAGAATTAGAAATCGAACCAGAAGAGGCATTTATCAACATGGTTTCTGTGGATGTGGAAGCTTATGCAAAAGAACATTTCGAAAAATCGGTTAGAAAAACACTTACGATTCCGGCGTGGCTTAATGCGGCAGCACTGGAAATGGACATTAATTTTTCACAGGTATTACAAGAGGCACTTCTTTCAAAAGTGCAGAAATGAGGGAACGCTATGAAACTAATTGCCGGACTTGGAAATCCGGGCAGAGAGTATGCGGGGACAAGACATAATATCGGCTTCGGAGTGATCACGCGGATTTCAGATAAATACCGGATACCGCTGGCGAGTAAGGAACACAAGGCGGTTTGCGGTAAAGGGTTGATCGGCGGGGAGAAGGTCATCCTCGCCCAGCCGCAGACGTTCATGAATCTGAGCGGCGAGTGTATCCGGAGTTTCACGGATTATTATAAGATCGACCCCGAGGACATCATCGTGGCATATGATGACATTTCCCTCGAGGTGGGGCAGATCCGTGTCCGCCAGAAGGGGAGCGCCGGCGGACATAACGGCATTAAAGATATAATAAAGCATTTGGGGACCAATGAATTCCCGCGCGTCAAGGTCGGCGTGGGAGGGAAGCCGGAAGGGGGCGACCTCGTGCGGCATGTGCTCGGCCGGTTTTCGAAAGGCGACGAAAAAATCATTGGTGAAGTGCTGGATTTTGCGGTCGAGGCGGTCGAGGCAATCGTCTCGGAAGGCGTGGATGCAGCGATGAACAGTTTTAATGGGAGAAAACTGTTCTAGTGTATCTCAATACTTTTTTGGATAAAACGGGCAAACCCGGCCTGTCCTTTCGAATTTAGGTGAACACCGTCCTGATAGAACCAGTCCGGGTGCTCTTTTCCTTCACTTGCCCATGAAATGACGGTTACATTTGCATTCTTTTTCGCAAGATCCCGGATCGTCTCATTAACCTGTTTCTGAATATCCAGTTTTTTTCCATAGGCGTTGATCCAGTAAATGGTCCGGTCAGGCCCGAGGTAATCGATCAGTTCCTGTCCGGTCGCAGGATTAAAATTACCATTTGTACCTAATGAGATGATGATGGTGTCGCCCAGTTTCCCTTTTTTCTCTAGTTTTTTGGCGACGTCGACCGCCTGGTAGACCTGACGGGAGATCTTGGCATCGATGACGGCCTGTTCCTGTAGTTCCTGAAAAGCAGGCGACGCTCCTAAAAAAACCGAATCCCCGATGACAGAAATCGTGCGTTCGGGTTGTTCGCCGTCACTGTCCGGTGTTGTCTGCGGTTCATTGGAAACTGTCACCGCGGATGGACTTACCGCATTCGAAGTGGACAAACTTTTCGTCTCGGCAGGCGGCATCGAATTCATTTCTTCTAAAGCCCTTTCGTTTTGCATCAATTGCTGTTCCAGTTCAGCCTGGTCGGAGTCCGGCGCGCTGAAGATTCCATATATCCCTATGGTCGTGCAGCAGAGTAAGCCGATGATGCCGAGGATCGTTATCACTTTCTTCTTGTTTTTGTTCCTGTTCATAAATACAATTCCTCCTGTTTTATCGTCAAAATTTCCAACTCATTTTCTGCCCAATCTTTTTATATGAGCGCAAGTACGATGAGCGGGTAGTGCCACAGATAGATGCCATAACTCTTATTCCCGAGCAGGGAAAGAAAGGTTGGTTTTGGCAGCGAGTCCGTCCGTTCTTCCTGATTTTCGATCATGTGGATCAGGTAAGCGAAAAACAGGCTGATCAGAAACATACCGCCCTGATAAAGGAAGGGAGACTGTCCGTCTACTGTTACAAAGAGTGCGCAGACGATGAGAAAGAAAATGACAAATCGCGCTGCGGTGTTCTTTTTCACGCGGCGGCTCAGGGACTTGTACTGCTGTCTGACGGCGCCGAGAAACATGCCGATCAATAACGGAAATGCCATCGTATCGGTTCCGTAGTATACGCGGGACGGATCCTCACCGGGGGTATAGAGCATAAACATCCTTCCGGCGGAAAGAAGGGCTAGCGCTAAGAAGACAAAGCACATTTTTCTGCCGCTGATATACTGACAGCATTTCTGATACAGCACATACAGGATCGGCCACAAAATATAGAACTGTATCTCAACCGCGAGAAACCAAAGGTGGGTAAAAGGAGAGGCCAGCGCCAGTTTCGAAAAATACGAGGCGCTGTGCCTGATCTGCCACCAGTTGTCATAACCCAGGAAAATGCTGTAGATTTCGTGGCGTATTCCGATCAGCAGGCTGCTTTCGGTTAATGTCAGGTAACAGCATACGATCATTACCATCGTAAACAGCGGGGGAAGGATTTTTTTGATCCGCTTTTTATAGTAGCTTCCGATATGGAAGTTCCCGTTTTCCCAGCTGTGTTCACTTGTGACAAACATTAGGTATCCTGAGAGGACAAAAAATAGAGGGACGCCTAAAAATCCACCCGGCACTGAGAAGGGGAACATATGGTATAAAACAATGCCGATGATAGCGATCCCGCGCAGCGCGTCCAATCCTTTTCTTTTTTTCGTTGTGTTCTTTTTTTCATTCATCATCTTCGACCCTCTTTTCAAACGGAAATGTTGATTTACTTTGTAAACCAATTATACGACGTACGGTTTAATATGTCAACCACTTTTTATATAAAAATTGGGTTGACAAATTAAACTTCTCATTTTATAATAAGGTTTACAAAATAAAATAAGTAGAAATCATATATGCCTCGCGGACCAAACGAAACCGCTTGGCAGGAACGGAGGACAGCGTGAAGCAGGAGGTTCGTGTTACAAACAGTGAATGGTATGTGATGAACTGTCTTTGGGAGGAACATCCGAGGACGCTCATGCAGATCGTACCAGTTTTGAAGGAGCGGGTGGGATGGAGTAAGAGTACCTGTGCGACGATGGTACGCCGGATGTCGGAAAAGGGCCTGATCGGTTTTGAGGAAAAGGGAAAAACGAAATGCTTTTTTCCAAACGTGAAAAAGGAAGACGTCGTTGTGCAGGAAACGAGGGATTTTTTACAGCGGATTTACGATGGAAGTGTTGGTATGATGATGAGTGCGCTCGTGCGGCAGCAGGACTTATCAAAAGAAGATATCCATGAATTGCAGGAAATACTGAAAGAAGCGGAACGTAAATCTGAACAGGAGCAGGACAAAGAGTGCTGATATCACGAAAGGACGACAGGGATAAGCAATGTTTTATTGGGAAGAAATGCTTTTTTGGGAATTTGTTTTGGAATCCTCACTGCTCGTTTTGATGGTTTTGGGGATCCGCAGGATTTTCATCGGCAAAATACGGTATGCCGGGATCTATGCCCTGTGGCTTCTCGTCCTGGTTCGCTTTTTGGTGCCTGTAACTCTTATTTCCACGCCATTTAGTGCAGGAACGCTGATCACGAAAATGTTTTCGGAGCAGATGGCGGAGAGGGTGCAGACCTCCCATTTTGGACTGACAGTGAATGAAACGCTGAATGGGAACATGGACGGGGATAGGTTCGGAGTATCAGGAGAAAAGGCGGCAGGGCTTTCTGGTGAGGGACTTAAAAAAACCGGCGACGCGGTTTCGCGGACCGGGGGTGAAGGCGGTATCGGCGACGGCGAACAGGGGAATCGAAAGGGGTATTACCTTTTGACCGGCGGCAGACTGGCTGTTTCGGCGCTCCTGCTGCTCTGGTTTGTTCTGTCAAATGTACGTCTGACGAAGACACTGAGGAAAAGCCGGGTGCTATATGGGGAACGGGGGAAAGTTAAAATATATACGGCAAAGGGCATACAGAATCCATGTCTGTATGGATGTTTCCGTCCGGCCATTTATCTGCCGGAGCAGTTCTTTGCAAGTGGCGGAGCGCTCTCAGAAATGGAAGAACTGGATCAGATCATTACCCATGAATACGTGCATTACTGTCATTTAGACCATATCTGGGCGATGTTCCGGGTACTACTTTTATCTTTGTACTGGTTTGACCCTTTTTTGTGGCTGGCGGTATCGTGTTCGAAAAAGGATGCGGAGCTGTTCTGTGACGAGACGGTGATCCGGCGGATCGGGGAGGAAAATCGCTTCCGTTACGGAAAGATGCTCGTGAGGCTGGCGGGTAACCCGGGCTGGGGAGAATTCCGCTATCTGATCATGCCGATGAGCCGAAAGGGAAAGGAAATGGAGAGACGGATCCGCGCGATCGGTGACAAAAAGACCTATTCCCGCTGGGTCGTTGTTCCGCTTATCATTCTCGTGCTGGCGGCAGTTGGGATTACGTGCGGCGCGGATGCGGATCAGAAAGCTTCGGCAGATGAGGGGACGGAAGCAGCGAGTACCGGAGGGAGCCTTTCGGCAGACCGTTCCCCCGCGGATCAGGATGCTGGCAGCGGTGAGGAAAAACAAGTCCTTACGGGTGCGGATGCTGACGCGGAAAAAGATGCCGGAAATGATCCCGCACAGCAGCAGGCTTCGGTGGATGTGACATCCCAGCAGCCGGATCAGGCGGAGATGGGAGAGGTGGAGGAACTGTTCCAGACATATATTAAACGGTTTACCGAAGCGGTGAATACCGGAAATACCGAGCCTTTGAGCCAGGTGCTGTATACGGGGAGCGATGTGTACGGGCAGCAGTGCGAGATGGCGGAAAACTATTTTAAACGGGGGATCCGTGAGAAAGTAAGGGCATGTTCGATCACATCCGTGGAACCTGCTCCTACAGAGCTAGAAAGCAGGCAGATGACCATTTCGTCAAAAGAGAAATACCGGGTTTATTACGCGGATGCAGAGGCAAAAACGATAAAGCAGAAATATCGTTATACATGTGAGTGGATAAAGGGCAGGTGGATGATTACGGGAATGGATGAAATAAATTGACAGAACCCCGCAAATAGGATTATAATAAGATGTCAGGAGGGACCCCCTTCTGGCATCATTTTAAGCACACAGGAAATTTGTGTGCTTCTTCCGCGTGACAAACAGTTTTTGTGACAGACAGTATCACTATAAGGAAAGGCAGGATGGGAATTTGAATACGTTACTGGCACCTCTCCATGAACTGGAGGAATTTGAACAACTGAACCGTTCGATGAAAAAGGGCGAGTTCCCAATCAATGTGATCGGTTGTATGGATACGCAGAAAAGCCATATGATCTACGGGGCGGGAGCATCCTATCAGAACCGTCTTGTCATTACCCACAACGAAGTCAGGGCAAAGGAACTGGTGGAAGACCTGAAGCTGTATGAGAGGGCGGATGCCGAGGCGGACGGGGAAGCGTTTGGTGAGGTGATGTACTATCCGGCGAAGGATTTTATTTTCTTTAGTTCGGATGTACACGGGCAGGCGATCGTAAAGGAGCGTCTGCGGGTGATCAAAAAGCTGATGGAAGGGGAGCCTGTCACCATCGTGACTACTATGGATGGAGGCATGGATTACTGCCTTTCTTTTGATATGTATAAAAAACACAGCATTCGTGTAAAGGTGGGCGATGAGATCGATTTGGATCAACTGCGCCATGACTTGACATATATCGGTTATGAAAATGCGGGACAGGTCGAGAGAGAGGGAGAATTTTCGGTTAGGGGCGGAATCATTGATATTTTTCCGCTCACGGAAGACTGCCCGTACCGGATCGAACTATGGGGTGACGAGGTCGATAACATCCGCCGGATCGATGTGGAGAGCCAGCGCTCGGTGGAAACGGTGGACGAGGTCGGGATCTATCCGGCAGCGGAGATCTTTCTCGAAGAGGATCAGATCGCCGCGGGTATGCGCCAGATGGAAGAAGAGCGTGGGAAATGTGTGCGGAAGTGGAAGGAAGAAGGAAAAGTAGAAGAAGCTGCCCGGCTGACACAGAATGTGGACAATTTCCGGGAGATGTATGAGGTGTATCACGGCCTCGTGAATCTGGAAAGTTATGTGAGTTATTTCACCGACGAGGTCTATTCCTTTTTTGACTACTTTGCCGGCCGGGATGTCTGTGTCTTTATTGATGAACCAAACCGCTGCATCGAAAAGGGTGAAGCGGTCGAATATGAGTTTCGGGAGAGTATGGTCAGCCGTTTAGAAAAAGGATATATCCTGCCAAAACAGATGGAAGTGATCTTTTCGCTTCCGGTCGTACTGAAAAAGCTGAACCAGCTGCCGCTGCTACTTTTGACGACGCTTGATATGGCGGTAAAGGATTGGCAGGTGAAGCGGAAGTTTAATTTTCAGGTGCAGTCCGCACCTTCTTACAATAATAATTTTTCTCTTCTCGCGAAGGACATACAGCGTCTGAAGAAAAGCGGATACCGGATTTTGGTTCTGTCCGGCTCGAAGACGAGGGGGGAGAGGCTGTGCAGCGACCTTCAGGACTATGATATCGTGGCATTTTACAGCCGGGAGCAGGAACATGAACTGCTGCCCGGTGAAGTTATGGTCTCCAAAGGGAACCTGAGAAAGGGGTTTGAATATCCGAACCTTCGTTTTGTCGTGCTGACCGAGGGAGATATATTCGGCGGGGTGAAAAAGCAGCGGAGGAAGCCGAAAAAGTATGAGGGGGCGGCCATCCACAGCTTCAATGACCTGAAGATCGGGGATTATGTCGTACATGAAAACCACGGACTCGGCGTCTATGAGGGAATTGAAAAAATAGAGGTAGATCAGATCACGAAAGACTATTTAAAAGTGTCCTATGCCGGCGGGAGCAATTTATATATCCCGGCGACGTCGCTCGAGTTATTGCAGAAATATGCGGGCAGCGACGCCCAAAAGGTGCCGAAGCTGAATAAGCTCAATTCGCCGGAATGGAAAAAGACGAAAACGAGAGTAAAGGGCGCTGTAAAAGAGATCGCGCAGGAGTTAGTAGATCTGTATGCCAAGCGGCAGGCCAGGGAAGGACACGCGTTTGAAAAGGATACTGTGTGGCAGCAGGAATTTGAGGAATTGTTCCCCTACGAGGAAACGGAAGACCAGATGCGCGCCATCCAGGACACGAAAGCGGACATGGAAAGTAAGAAAAGCATGGACCGCCTCGTCTGCGGTGACGTCGGCTACGGAAAGACAGAGATTGCGATACGGGCCGCTTTCAAGGCGGTCATGGATGGAAAACAGGTGGCGATGCTCGTTCCGACAACGATACTGGCCGGGCAGCACTATAATACTTTTGTACAGCGGATGAGGGATTTCAGCATTGAGGTTGGGATGCTCTCGAGACTGCGGACTGCGAAGGAGCAGAGGGAAACGATCGAGAAGCTGCGCAAGGGCAGCGTCGATATCGTGATCGGGACACACCGTCTGCTCGGAAAAGATGTGAAATATAAAGATCTCGGCCTGCTGATCGTGGATGAGGAGCAGCGGTTCGGAGTGACACATAAGGAAAAGCTGAAGCAGTTAAAAAATGATATTGACGTGTTAACGCTGACCGCGACGCCGATTCCGCGGACGCTGCATATGAGCCTCGTCGGGATCCGTGATATGAGCGTGCTGGAGGAGCCGCCGGTCGACCGTATGCCGATCCAGACATTTGTCATGGAGCGCAGCGATGAGATCATACGGGAAGCGATACTTCGTGAACTGGGGCGCGGCGGACAGGTCTACTACGTCTATAACCGTGTGGCCAATATGGACATCATCGCCGGAGAGGTGGCAAAGCTTGTGCCGGAAGCGGTCGTTGCGTATGCCCACGGGCAGATGAACGAGAGGGAACTCGAAAATACGATGTTCTCCTTTGTCAACGGAGACATTGATGTGCTGGTGTCCACGACGATCGTGGAGACAGGGCTTGATATTCCTAATGTCAACACGATCATCATTGACGAGGCAGATAAACTCGGCTTGTCCCAGCTTTACCAGCTCCGGGGCCGGGTGGGCCGGTCAAACCGGACCGCATTCGCCTTCTTGATGTACAAGCGCGACCGGATGTTAAAGGAAATTGCCGAAAAGCGGCTTGCCGCGATAAAGGAGTTTACAGAACTCGGTTCCGGGTTTAAGATATCCATGAGGGATCTCGAGATCCGGGGCGCCGGTAATCTGCTCGGCGCCAGACAGCACGGGCATATGGAGGCAGTCGGATATGATCTGTACTGTAAGATGCTGAATGAGGCAGTCAAGAAACTCAAAGGCGAAAAGGTGGATAACGATGAATTTGAGACGAGCATCGATCTGAAGATCGACGGATTCATCCCGCCGGAATATATCACGAATGAGTTTCAAAAGCTGGATGTCTATAAACGGATCGCGGAGATTGAGAACGAGGCGGAGAGGGATGATATGATCGACGAGCTTGTTGACCGTTTTGGCGAGCCGCCGCAAAGCGTGTGTAATCTTTTGGATATCGCGCTCCTGAAAGTTCAGGCGCATGACGCGTTTATTACGGCGATCGCGCAGAGACCAAATGAGATCCGTATCTCGATGTACCAGCAGGCGGAAGTTGCGCCGGAGAAGATCCCGGATCTGATCGAGGCGTTTGGAAAGCGGCTGCGGTTTGTGCCGGATACGCCGCCGTGTTTTGTGTATTCAGCGGTCGAGGAGGATGGACTTTTGTCCCAGTTAAATTATGTAGTGGAAAAGATCAGTGAGATTAAAATACCAGAAGGAGAGTCGCGCAATGAAAAATAGCATGATAAAAAGAGTGATCTGTGGCATACTTATGTTAGGAATTTCGGTGGGGGCAGCGGCCTGTTCGGAAAAAGCGGATGCTCCCGAAGAAGTGTCGAGTACGGAGCGGGCGGCCGCCGTATCCAATGGCGAACTAAAAGAGGATTCAACGGTGATCGGCGTCGGCAGTACAAAGGTTTCGTATAACGAGTACCAGATTTACAGCTGGTTTTTGAAAAACCAATACGAAGATGTTATGTCGGAACAGGTGTGGGATTATAATTTAGGGGAGAAGACGGTAGGACAGTCCGCGATCGAGGATATTCTCCGGCTGATCATTCAGATCAAGGTAATGAACAAAGAGGCGGCCGTCCAGGGCATTGGCCTGGGCGTCGATGAAAAAGAAGGCACCGACCATAAAGCGGACCAGTATCTCATAACGATCCCGCCGGAAGTGCAGCAGGCGAATGGCATCACGGCGGAGGGCATGCACCAGATTTTTGAAGAAAATGAGATAGCGAGAAAAATGTATGATGTCGTGACCGGAAATGTGGAGGCAAACATTGATGAGGCGTCGATGCAGGCGGCAAAGGTGCTTATGATCCATTTTCCGGCGGATGATTCCAATAGGGAAGAAGTACGGGCAAAGATAAACGCACTGGCAGCCGAGCAGAAGACATATAGCGGGAATTTTTATTCGTTTGCGCGGGAGAAAACCGGAGCCGCGCCGCAGGAGGTCATCATCGGAAAGATGGACGGCCGGTCTGCCCTCGTCAACACGGCATTAACAATGGAAAAGCATTCGGTCAGCGGTGTAGTGGAGGAGCAGGATGGTTTTTATCTGATGTATTGTCTGAAAAAGAACACGCGTGGGTTGAATAAAGTGTACCGGGAGCAGTATATCACGGAGCAGCAGAACATGACATTCCAGGCGGCATATGAGAACTGGGCAGAAAAGTACGAGGTCAAAGTGAGTAAATCACTGCTGGCGAATTAGAACGGGAGGATACGATGAGAGCAAGTGGAATATTACTACCTATATCAAGTCTGCCATCGGCGTATGGCATCGGTGCGTTTGATCAAAAAGCTTATGAATTTGTCGATATCCTTGTGCGGGCGGGGCAGAGATACTGGCAGATCCTGCCGATGGGCCCGACCGGGTACGGAGATTCGCCGTATCAGTCTTTTTCGACATTTGCGGGAAATCCGTATTTTATATCGCTTGACGAACTGGTTTCAAACGGTTATCTGACCGAGCGGGATCTTTTGGAACTGAAAACGGCAGCAGATGAGAGATCCGTTGACTACGAACAGTTATATAACACGCGTTTTTTGATGCTGCGCAAGGCGTTTGAAAACAGCAGGATACAGGAAAATGGGGAATTTCAGCAGTTTGTGTCGGAACACGAGGCTTGGCTTCCCGATTACGCGCTGTTTATGGCGATCAAAGACAGCAAGGGAGGACAGAGTTTCCTCGAGTGGGAGGACGATATTAAAAAAAGACAGCCGGAAGCGCTTTGCAAGTACCGGGAAACATTTGAACATGACATGTACTTTTATATGTTCCTGCAGTTTGAATTCAGCAGGCAGTGGCAGAAGCTGAAAGCTTACGCCAATGAAAAGGGCGTGAAGATCATCGGAGATATCCCGATCTATGTGGCGCTGGACAGTGCGGATACGTGGTCGCACCCCGAGTTATTCCAGTTTACCGATGATCTGGTGCCGAAAGCTGTAGCCGGGTGCCCGCCGGATGCGTTTTCGGAAACCGGACAGCTCTGGGGAAATCCGCTGTATGACTGGGCGTATCATGAAGGGACCGGATTTGCCTGGTGGCTGGACCGGATACGCAATTGCTTCCTCTGGTATGACATGGTGCGCATCGATCATTTCCGCGGCTTTGATGAGTATTACGCGATCCCGTTCGGAGAGCCGACAGCCGTAAACGGGAGATGGGAGCAGGGTCCGGGAATCCGCCTCTTTGAGGCGATGGAGCAAAAGCTTGGCAGACAGGACATTATCGCGGAGGATCTGGGATTTTTGACGGACGGCGTGCGTAAGCTTTTGGCGGACACGGGGTATCCGGGGATGAAGGTGCTGCAATTTGCGTTTGATTCGAGAGAAGAAAGTGATTACATGCCGCACAATTATCATGCGAATTGCGTAGTCTATACGGGGACGCATGATAACCAGACGACAAAAAGCTGGTGGGACGAGTTGTCCGAGACAGACCGGGACGTGGCGTTTCGCTATATGAATCTGCCGGGCAGTCTGGAACAAGTGACAGCAGAGGAGATTACGTGGCAGATGATCGTCATGGCACAGCGGAGTGTGGCATCGCTCTGTGTCATACCGGCGCAGGATTATCTCAGTCTGACGAAGGAGGCCAGGATGAATACGCCGTCTACCCTTGGCTGCAACTGGCACTGGCGGATGCAGGACGGGGATTTTTCGGACAGGCTCTGTGAGAAGATTTACAGGATGACGAAATTGTATGGGCGGTTATGAGGGTTCGTCTTTCAATTTTTTCCTCTTGTTGTATTTAGTACATTCGATTTCTAATCGTCTAAAATTAAGGCATCTGTTTTTGCCTTTATAATTGGAATGTTCGGAGCAAAGTGCATATAAGCAATTAGCTTTGTTGATAATCGTATCAGCATTTTTACGACACCAGGCTAACTCGTCTATACACAGCTGCTTGTAATATTTGTCATTTGGGAGATCGTTTTTATGTGGCCGTAAGTCTACTTTGATTAGTTGTGATTCATCGATGGGAATCATTAGATTATAATTTATTACCCCGATAGTTTTGCCATGTTTATCGGTAATTTTGTCAAAATCAGCTTTAGATTTCATTTTTTTATGCTCTTCGACAGGGTGAGAGAGTGGGATCAGATACTTTTTCTCATTGCATATAACAACTATGCCGACATAAATACGATGCTGTTTTCCAATCTGCGGTGATACAGAAGATACTCTGTCGTCTATGTTATGAAGATTACGTATGTATTTTATATCAATTCGATATAGGTTTAAACGTTCTTGTTTCATATAACTCCTTATCTTAATAAATATGGCTATGCGCGGAACGTCAAACGCCCCAAAGCATAGCCACATAATGTGGAGTCACTCATAAGCGGCTCCATCGCTTTTACAACTTCCACTTATCGGTAGGACTCACCTCTAATATTATAATACCATAGAACAGAAAATAGTCAACTAGTTTTTATTTTTAAAAAAGAAAAATCGTAAAAGACAAATTTTTGTATAAGTAAGTTCTGATTTGTGAATAATGATTACAAATCAGAACTTTTTTTATAATACGGTGGAATAAAAAAGGAGGCTCGTAGTATGAGTGGAAAAATGAGTAAAAAAGTAAAATTTATGATATATGTTGCCTGTACGTTGTGGATCGTAGTATTCGCCCAGATTGCCGTGACCAGGATTTTCGTGCGTCAGACGGATGTGACACAGGCGTTTGCGAGAAATCAGCTTGTGGTCGAGGAAGGCAGCAGTGATATGCGGGAAATCTGCCGGAAGGGCGGCTGGATCATGGGAAAAATACCCGGCCGCCTTTCAACAGAGGAAAGGCGGAAGATCGCGGATAACATTTTCGGATATGAGGGGGGAACCCGTTTGTCAGAATATTCCGAACGGGGTTACTATGTGGCGTACGGATTTACAAGCGGGATCCAGCTGATTAAAAAAGTAAACGGAAAAACGATCAATATGAACATTGCGGTCACTTACGATGAAAATGAGGATAAAACGATCGTGTATTTTGGTGTACCTATTTATAACGGCGATTTTTAATCCGCCTGTTCTGCCTGTTTTGTCCGATTTTTCATATTCTCTACCATGATCATCTTAAATTCAAAATCCTGCCGGTCGCGCTGGCGCAGGGTCTGAAGGATAAGACCGACCGAAAACAGGAGCATTGCCATAATAAAGACGAACCCGCATGTGAACAGTGTCGGGAATTTTTCGACGAGGCCTACTTTCAGGTAATCCAAAAACACGGGAATAAAAAATCCCATACTAAGCAAAGCGAGTACGAGCGCGATGCTCCCGAAAAACTGAAACGGTTTATAATTTTTGTACAGGCTAAGGATCGTCATCAGGACTTTGGCGCCATCGGAGCATGTATTTAGTTTGGACTCGCTCCCGTCCGGGCGGTCACGGTATGTGATGACGACATTTTCCATCTGCATGTTCCTCTCGACCGCGTGAATACTCATCTCGGTCTCGATTTCAAATCCCTTCGAAGTGACGGGATAAGTTTTAACAAACTGGTAGCTGAAAGCGCGGTAACCGGTCATAATATCCTGTATCGATGAATGAAAGATCCAGTTGACACATTTTCGCACCAGGTCGTTCCCGAAGTTGTGGAAACGCCGCTTATTTTCAGAAAAATAAGTGCTCGAAAGACGATCTCCCACGACCATATCGGCCTGCCGCTCTAGTACCGAGGCGATCAGTGCCGGTGCCATATCTGCGGGGTACGTGTCGTCGCCGTCGGCCATGACATACACTTCGGCATCGATTTCCCGGAACATCCGGCGGATGACGTTACCTTTCCCCTGCTTGTACTCGTGGCGGATCACGGCGCCGGCTTCCTCTGCGAGTTTAACCGTATCATCTGTAGAATTATTGTCATACACATAGATGACAGCTTCGGGTAACGCTTGTTTGAAATCGGTAACTACTTTTTTGATCGTAGCTGCTTCATTATAACAGGGAATCAGTACGGCTATTTTGTCCATAATCTCTCCTTCTCAGGCTCTCTCGTAAACTCGAAGAAGTATACGGGAAACGCCAGATAAAATACATAAATATAGCGGAAATTGGACACCGGCCCCAAAAGGTAGGTAGCCAGGAACAATCCTAGGATCAAATAGAGATATAACGCGCCCTTCCGGCGGTTTAAGATCGCCAGATACGCGCCCACAAAAAGGCTGAGAGCCGGAAAACTCAGGGAAAAATACAGGTAGCAGACTGGTATTCTCATAAACGTATTCTCAAAGTCTGCGAACGATTCATAATAATCGTGCAGCGCCGGCAGCTTACTGTCCAGAGTGAGCGGCAGGTCGTCCATTTCAGCAATTCCTGTTTCGATATATTCCCGGCCGGAATACGGATCTGGAAATGCGGCGAGGGGATACCAGTACGGGATGTTCAGATCGAAAAAGGCAGTAAGGTAATCTTCGACATGATGGAGACCGATATTCAGGTACAGGCTCCAGAACTTGGAGGAGGACTGCTGGTAGAGATCCCTGTTAAAATCGTATTTGATCGTGTCAGCAAACCGGGGATTATAATATCCCACGCTAGGCAGATAAGATTCGATCTGCCGGATCTCGCCCTCTGAAAGTGTTTCCTTGCTGTTATGGTACACATAGGCGAGCTGCGAGAATGGCACGGACAGGGATTCATTTACGCTGTCGTCCTGTACGACGCCGATCGCCGGATAGACTCCTTTTAATACAGCTAATCCGACCAGTGCGACGATGAGAAACTGCTTCCAGACCATGCGCCCTTCATCCCATTTTCGGATGCAGACGGCCACGAGCAGCATGACCATAGCGGCCATCATCATGTTATTCCGTAGCAGCGCGGCCAGGCTCCCCCACAGGCAGCAGCGGATAAAACTGCTCCGGCTTTTTGTCCCGTGAAGATCGGCTACCGATAAAATATAATTCAAAAGACAGCACGAAAAGAGGATATCTTTTGTCATGATAATGGAAAAAACGTGCAGCGTCGGAACGAGAAGGTAGTATAAATACGTAATCGTTATGAGTACTCTCGGGTATTTCCGGCGGCGCATCCAGTGTATCGTATACAGGTAACAGCCGACCACGAGCAGTAACTGCGCAAACGTGTAGATCATCATGCCCTGTTCGGGAACCTGGCCTCCGGCTGCCAGACACAATTTCCATAAGAACGTGTGGATCACGGTATGGTGGTTGTTCCAGTCGATGATCTCCAGTACCTGATACGTCTGATTGATGGCGTCATAGCCAAATATGCCGGGATAATAGGACAGGTAGCAGAGCAGATAGACAATGACCAAAATGCCTCCGGCCACGGCCCAGCGGATGCGCTCCTTTTTCTCGTCCAGAAGATGTGCCCATTTCCCCGTTTTCTTTTCTCTGAACCACCTTGTGCAAAAGGGCTGTAACAGTCGGATACAGGAGAAAAGAACCGTTATGAGCAGTATGGCTCCGAGCAGTACGGCGAGCGCATAAAACGGATGCTCCCCGATGATCTCCAGGCTGTGCCTGTCGTAGACCGTTCGGCCGATGCACAGAAAAAGAGCGGCCAGGCATCCGAAGACAAGATCCAAAACAGGAATCGTGCAGACCTCTTTTTGGAAAAACAGCCTCATGCCGGCATAGATCAGCAAGCCGCAGATCGTGCACATGCCGACTCCGTTATTCAGAGCTTCTCCGCGCAGGATATACCCTGCCGCGCACGCGCCCAAAAAGGAAAAAAGGACAAGGAAAACCCATATAACTTTTCCCCGGACTCCTTGGATTTTTAAAGAAATTTTCATGATATCCCCCATTTCTACAAGGTGTGTATCCCTTCTTGTTATTTTATCGTTCTCTTATTTAAGAAAGAGCTTAATACGTATGTTAGACAAATATTCCATGCCGACTGCCGCGCTAATATATATGAGCGGAATGTAATTTGTGATGTATCGCGCGTGTGCCTCCCACATGACCAAAAAGAGCAGAAGCCCAAACACGGACAAAAGCGGTGTGAGGTATGAAAGAGCGGAGGCATCGCCTTTTTTATAACGGTAAATATTACTGAAACCGCCCATGATCATAAGGAAGAGAAAACCGAGATAAACGCCGGAGCAAAATCTCTGATACGTTTCAAAGTGTTCACCATCTGCCGTTACATATTCATTAAGTCCCGTTTCCCTTGCCATGCCGTGATAAAAGAAGGCTGTTAATTCATATGTGCCATCGGAAAAACATTTGACTGCCTTTCTCGTTGCCAGTTCTTTCAGACCAGATGCGCCGTAATTGGAGATCCGCTGTTTGATCTCCTCGAGGATAGCGGGATTGCGGTCTTTAGGTGTCTCAAAACCATTCGAAAAGGCAATGTCGTCGGCGCTGTAATCGGCATCTCCCTGTAACCCCATCATCACCCAGTGGATCGGTGGAAGTTTCATATTTTCACACATCTCCTGATCCAAATGATCCGAATAGATCATGTGATAAAAGCAGGCATTACAGATCATGTAAATGGCCGCGATCACGAGGGCACCAAAGAGAAGCTGTTTAAATTCGAGGCGGATGACCAGTTCGATGGCAATGGCGATCGCGATGATGACGACGGTAAACTTAATGGTCATGCCGATCCAAGCGGTCAGTCCCATTAGAATAAGATAGAGGATCTGCCATTTCCGGTTTTGTGTTTCCCGCAGCTTCAGGTACAGATAATAAAACAGGACGGGGAAGATCATCGTCAAAACATCCGTGTAAAAAACAGCCGCTCCAAAATAAGAAGGCAGGCTTACCATAAAAATAAACAGTACGAAAATAGCTGTTTTTAGGGAAGCCAGTTTGCGGCAGATGCAAAAGCAGAGCAGCATCATTGTGACATTCAGCAGGGCATTTACAACGGTGGCGGCCATCGAATAATTCTGGATCTGAAAGAGGCCGGCAATCCGAAAAATGATGGAAAGCACCCACATGCCGCCTAGATTATTTGGAAAATAAAAAAAGTAATCGCTCGGGTTTGGAAATGTTCCGGTTTCCGCCCAGCTGATCGCGCCTTTATAAATATTTTCAAAATCCCACTGTGGTGTGATCTCCAGAAAATAACCAAATATGATTTGTAGTACGAGCATGAGCCCTAAAAATGCTGCCACGATCTTGATATAATGTTTTTCAAAGAACGCATGAAATTTCGTGATAAAGTAATATGCGGTAAAACTGATGGCCACGGTAAAAAGCGTGCGCAAAAACATGTTAAAATCATAACTGTCGTTACAGATATGGTAGTAAACGTATAAAAAACTGACAGACGCCAGTGTGCATAGCGTGATGAGAGCTATTTTCTGATATTTTTTCAGTTCCTTCATTCTATTATCCCCAATCCTTTCTGAATTAAATACGAATCATAATTCATTCTACATTATTTTACACGCTTTTTCAAGTTTTAATAGGTTTTCTTCATATTCTTCCGGTTCGGTTCATACACTGCTAAAAAAGGATCGTGAAAATATGCTGAATAAACTTTGGGGACTTATGCTGCTGGCGGGTATCGTCGTGGCGGCTTTTACAGGAAAGATCGGGGCTGCCGGGACAGCGGCCATAGATTCGTCCAAAGAGGCGGTGTCTCTCTGCATTGCTATGCTGGGTGTGATGTCGATGTGGACGGGAATTATGAACATAGCGAAAAAGGCTGGTTTGATCGATGCCATGACAAAGGCGCTCAGGCCGGCCCTGCGTTTTTTGTTTCCGGGAGTTCCAAAAGATCATGCTGCCAACGAATATATCGCGGCGAATATAATCGCAAACGTGCTGGGCCTGGGGTGGGCGGCCACTCCTTATGGGCTAAAGGCGATGGAACAGATGAAAGAATTAAATAAGGGCAGCCACATAGCGAGCGCCGACATGTGCACGTTCCTGATCATCAATATTTCATCCCTGCAGTTGATTCCGGTCAATATTATTGCGTACCGCAGCCAGTATGGTTCGGTATCCCCGACCGCGATCATCGGTATGGGGCTTGTAGCGACATTGATCTCTACGGCGGCGGGCGTTCTGTTTGCTGTGCTGGCGAGAAAATTTAGCAGGAAAGGATGAGAACGGATGAGGTTTTTATATTATCTATCGGACAGCATGATTCCGTTTGTTCTTCTTTTGGTCGCGGGATATGGTCTGCTGAGTAAAGTGGATATTTTTGATGCCTTCATCGAAGGGGCGGCAGATGGTTTCCGGACGGTATATAAGATCATGCCGACTCTGATCGGACTCATGATAGCGATCGGCGTTCTGCGTGAGTCCGGGAGTTTGGAATATTTAGCAAACGTGCTGAAACCGGTTACGGCTGTGTTTGGTTTTCCATCGGAGCTAGTCCCGCTAGTCACGGTAAAAATGTTTTCTTCTTCCGCAGCGACCAGCCTTTTGCTCGATGTGTATAAGCAGTTTGGCCCGGACAGCAGCCTGGGGGTGTTAGCCTCGGTTTTGATGAGCTGCTCGGAGACGATCTTTTATACGATGAGTGTTTATTTTATGACGGCAAAGGTGACGAAAACGAGGTATACACTGACGGGGGCGCTGTTTGCTACCGTGGCGGGGATGATTGCGTCTGTTTTGCTCGTTTTGTGACATCTGGGGCTTATTTTATCTGTATGTTTAGATGTTTTCCCAGTCTGCTTTCAATTGGGTTACTTCCTTCGGATTTTCTTTCAAATACCGTGTCCGGTCTGCGATTAGTTCAAAATTCATATCGGATGCCTGTTCTCCATTCACATACAGGATATGCTCCCCATCTTCAAAAGATTTACCTGTGGCAAGGTTAATTCTCTCAATCGGATAAACCGGCTCGCCCTTTCCGTAAAAGTCTTCCTGGTGTTGCCGTTCTATCGTTGTCGATATCCCCACTTGCCTTTCTTTCTGTTTTCGTAGTTCCATACTGGTATAAACATACTGATTTTACAAGACGGGATCTAAGACGTACGGTCAATATTTTCGATTTTTATCACATTTTTCTTCCTTCATCCTCAACTCTATGCTATCATAAATGATAAAAAAGCTGGTTTTTTCCCATTTTTATAAAAATTTTTTAAGAATATGAAAAAAATGACATGATTTTCTCTTCCAAGAATAGCCAAAATGTGGTAAGATTAAAGAGACCAGCACTATATGTATAAAATCCCTATAGAAGGGTAAAACCTTTTATAAAGTATTTGAGGGAAATTCCTTGTATAGTAGTATAAG
>CAJTTQ010000015.1:16586-43916 GCA_910579145.1 uncultured Eubacterium sp. | reverse complement strand
TGACTACATCCTGATTGTGTACTCCGGGAACAAATCCATTCAGATTCTGCTTTGTAGCTATATATAAAAACAAATCCATCTCTGCCCTTGTCAAATTGACCAGTTTATCTAACAAACGATATTTAATGCGCATATTTTTCCCTTTCCTCTTGACAAATATAATTATTACTATATAATATTAAATGTATATTTTTTCAAAACTTGACATAACGAGTGGCAGAGAAGGCATCTGGCGGGATGCCTTCTTTACTTTTCAGCGGTATCTTCCCACATTCTGCTTTCTTCAAGGACGGTCTGAAGAAGGCGCCTTCTCGTGCTGATCGATGAACATGTACTTAATGTCAGGATTCGGTCATCCGCTCCCAGGGAAATCTCTTTCCTGGCATATCCATTCTCTGCCTGTTTAATGACCCTGTGGTAATCTTTCAGCAGATCCTTATTCTGAAACACCCCGTAATGCTTTAGAATGTTTTTATTATCGGATTCGTAGTACGAAATAATCCGGTATGTAAGCAGCTGTTCTGGTGTGAAAATATATACCGTATCGTGGTTTTCAAAAAACTTCCCATCCGCAAACTTATTGATTCCGGCAAACATTGAGCCGTTTATCATGTTATGACCATATAAAACGGTAACCGGGTCGCTGAAATCCCTGGCGTTTTCGTTACGGCTGTATATCGTCCCGGCGAACTCATAGTTTTTCCGGAAATTGTGGTTCAGGTAATAGTCCTCATCTTCCGTTCCCGTCACACTTGCCACCGGATAATCGATCCTGGTTCCCGGCACCTGGATCCACGCATAAATATCCGGATTGATCTTCTGTAGTTTTTCAAAATCAATCGGATTTTCCATCCCAGCTTCTTTGCTTTCCATCCGGAACTGCTCAGAATCCCCTCCATCCGATAAGAGGATCATGCAGAAAAACAGTCCCGAACCAGTAAATATAAGAAAACAAACGACCAGCATGATTTTCCTTATTCGCTTTAACATCAAGACAAGATCCCCCTTGTTACATAAATGGTAAAAAGTGAGTGAGTTCGTTGTAGATAGAAACTGCCTGGCGGATCAGCTCCATCCGGGATCCCGGATAAATGAGGGCAGCCAGACCTGTGACAGATAGAAAAAAAATCAAAAGACTGGCAGCCATTCGGAGGATCCTTGCGAACGTCCCGATAAAAAACTTGATGAGATTGTTCTTTTCTATGATCACAACATCTTCCTGTTCCATCCCATATTTTTCCTTCAGCTGCATCTGCTCTTTGTGCATCTCATTTTCTTCTCTGACCCGCCCCACGATTTTTCCTTTAAATTTTGGCATACTTTTTATACTTCTCCCTCTCTTTTTTCAAAAAAGATTCTTCAAAATCCTGTGTGGACGCCTGCCAGAAATAATACGTATCATCACAGGAAAAATATTTCAGTGCTTTTTTTAAACGCCCTGTTTTCGTCTGCACATAACTTAGCAAACTGTCAGCCAGCACCAGTTTCCGTGCTCTCCCTTCCTTCCCCCTGGACATGGGGGCAGCGGTGGTATCAAGAACTCCCTTTTTGCACAGAAAATGAATATTCTGCCTGCTTCTCTGGAGCAGAAAGGCCGCCTGCGGGATGGTAAGGCACTCTTCCGATTCCGCTTTACCGCCCCGGTATCCGGACTGTTCCCAGTATGTTTTTTTATCCTTTTCCCACTCCGTGACCCTCTCGTATTTAGTCAGTTGATCCTCCACATAATCCTTAAGATCTGAAGCCCTGATCAGTCTGCGGTTTCGACCCAGGACTTCTGAAAGTACACCTGTAGTAACAAGTTTTTCCGTGGAAGATCTGGAGCGTTCCAGCAGATAAGCCACCTGTGGAACAATCAGCAGTTCATCCTCGTGTTTCATCTCTATTTTCATAAGCAGTTACCTCACTTTACTCTTTCCAAATGCCTGTTGACTTGTCTGGCTGCTCCCTGCCGGCTGCGTTCCCTGCTCATCTGCTTTTGAATCGTGCTTAGTATTTCATCCTGGCAGTTTCCCATCACATGTTCTGGATGCGGAAGGTGTCCTTCCTTCTGCTCAAAAATCCCGTTCAGTTTTTTCTGGTAATCCATAAATTCCCTTTCCTGGATACAGGCTTCTTCCAACTGCTCTACCGCCTTTTGATACCGGGCGCCGCCGCTTTCCCTTAAGAACCCAAGCATGGAACCATCCCCGTCCCCGATGTCCTGCCGTTCCAGTATTTTATCCCCGTCCGCCGACAGGTTTACCTGAAACTTAACCTTTGCATAACCCAGGGCATGATCTTCTCCGGCACGCCCACTTTGGCACCATTCACGATCTGCTTCTGCCATCCTGCTATTAAATTCAGATACCAGGTATGTTTTTCCATCATCAAAACAATCATGCTCGCTCCATTCGCATGTAACGGTAGGGAAAAAATTTTTCTTCATACATCCTGAAAACTCCTCTTCCCGAACATAAATCGTTTGTTCTTTTCCGGCCTCATAAAGCTCTGACCGGGAACTGATAGAATGTGTGTCGTTTCCTTCCCTTGTGTACAGGCTGCACTCTTCATCCCATAACTTCCCTGCAAGGTTTTCTGACACCGGGATAAAAGTCCCTGCTGTTTCTGTGCTTGTTTGTCTCCCGGAACCAATCGTACTTTCTTTCTGCTGTTCTGCCCCCTGCCGCTTTTCCGGAAAAAACTCCCCCTTTTCGATCAGATAATCCGAAATCTTTTCTGCCTCCCGGATCGCCGAAAAAAGCTCCTGTGGTTCCTTTTCCAGCACTTTTATCCACGACTGGATATATGCCTTATGATTATCCATATGTGCCGCTGTCATCTCGCCCAGTCCCAGTTCCTGGGACGTAAATGCGGAAGCGATTTCTGCCCGCAGTTCCTCCCTGGCATACTTCTCACTGCCGAATCCTCCGGACAGATCCCTGTTCAGACGGCTTTCGTGGCCGGTAGCGTGCCCGCTCTCATGGAGAAAGACTGACATATAATCATAAACACTGCGAAACTGCGCCATCTTCGGAAGGGTTACGGAATCATCCCCCGGCTGGTAAAAAGCACGGTCTCCGCCTTCCTGAAACGCAACTCCCATATTCCTGATTAACGTGTCCCTCTTCTGGAGCAGTTCATCCGATTTAACCGGTTCATGTATTTTTTCTCTCTTAGGAATCCCTTCCATCTGTTCCGCATTGAATACCGTATAAACAGAAGAAATCGGCTTGACACGCTCATAAAAATCCTCTCCCAGCTCCTTCTTCAGAAGATTTGATTCCCTGACGGTCAGTTTCTTCTTCATTTCCGTGTCGTACATCGACCAGAACTCCACCTGTGTCCCATGCTCTCCCTTTTTTACCTTCCACCCACTATCCCTTGCCTGTTTGAACGTACACCAGCGCGGATCGGAATACCCTTTCTGTTCTGCTGCACAGGATAACCAGAAACTATTTACTCCCCGGTACTCCGTATTACTTACTGCATTGTAAGGCCGTTCCGTCATCCATCCTTTCTTCCAGGGCAGTTCATTTTCTTTCAAGCTCTCCAAAAATGCCTGTGAGATCTGCTCACGTACTTTATTCATTTTCACTCAGTACACCCCCGTCCCACCGGTATAAGATCTCCTGATCCGCCGGTTCGGAATTAAATTCCTGCGGTAAATCAAAATCCGAAACACTTACGGTTTTCAAAAAATCGGATTCCCTGTCCTTTTGTTCCCTCATCCTTTCTTCCTCCTTCCAAAAAAGCGGTTCTTTTTGTTCTGATTCTCGACTTGCTTCTCCACCGGAAGGATCTTTTCGTAAATCCCATCCTCCCCGTCATAAGAAAACGGATCCCTCACTTCCCCGGCAAAGAAAGTGTCTTCTGCCTTTTCCTCCATCAGCTCCAGCAGATCCTTTTTCTCCGTCTCTGCCGTGAAATTAAAAATGTAAAAATTATGATTATAAAAATTGTTTTTGACAACCTGGTATGTCCTGTCAAATTCCCCCGGCTTACTCCCGACCACAAAAATCTGTATCGCCTTCTCCAGAAACGAAATCTTGTTAAAACCATGTTCGCTGAACACGCCGTAATCGTATACATAATAATCATACTGCTTCAGCACATCCTGAAGGCGGTCAGGACGGTAATACATATCAACGCCTTCATACGTAACAAGCCCTTTTTCCGGATCGTGTTCGCTATCCGAATAAGCTGCCTCCAGCTGCTCCACCCACCCATGACTGTTCATCTGTATGTAGGCTGCCCGGTAACCGGAAAAATGAAGATATTTTACAAACTGGATTGCCTGTGTCGTTGTTCCCATCCTGGCAATAGCTCCGGCGACGCCGATCATCGTTCCACGGTTCTCCCTGTTTTTTTCCTCTTCCCGCTCTTTTGTTTCACCCTCCTGAAAATATATCCCCCGCTTTTCATAACCAAAAGTCTCAAAATATCCATCCAGGCAAAGTTCCAGATCCTCTTTCTGCTCTGCCAGATAAACCGAAAAGATAAAATTTTTTATCCCCTTGTGGTACAACTCACTGATGATCCTGCTCTCCGGGGAGTACCCCGGCGCAAAGATGACGACCTTTACCCGGATAGCGCCCTGGATCTTCAGGATCCAGTCTTCAATCTCCTGCGGCTCATCGGCATACTGCTCTATGTCAAAAATGACATACTCCGCCTTCTCTTTGTAATGCAGCACCTGTTTTGCCTGGCTTTCGATATGCAGATTTTCCGGTATGTAACTGCAAGGCAGATCCCGTCCCGCTGATATGTCCTCACAAAAATAACCACGTTCCTGTTTTCCGACAAACACAATCACGTTCTATCCCTCCTGACTAATACCTCATTCCAGTCCTTTCCCTTAACCGGCAGATCTGTAATGATCGTTAAATCACCTCGTTTCTTCCGCACATTTTCACTGATGATCCGCACCGCCTCCTGTCCGGATTTATCGTTATCCGTCCCGATCCAGATTTCTTTGAGCGCCGGATCCGTTATATAATTCATGACTGCCATCCACTTCCCGGTACCACCCAGGGCCAGGTAATTCCATTTTCTGTATTCCGGAAAACGGATCGTCATAACCGACATGGCATCGATGACGCTTTCTGCCACATACAGTTTTTCTGCCTGGTTATCAAAATAAAAACACTTGGAATAATCGCAGCCTTCCACATCACTATAAAAAGGTTTAAATGTATTAGTGCCACGCCGGCAGGCAAATACCGCTTTCCCATCCTCGCCTGATTCATAAGAAAGAAACACACAGTTCCCATGCGTATCCTGATACAGCTGCCTGCGGTTTACCATTTCCTGCACGATCTCCTGTCGGATACACCTTGTTTTGACCAGATAGGCAAATACTTTACGCATGTTGTTATCCTTTCCCGGAAGTTTCAATACCGCTCCATCCCCATTTGTACCTGATACATTTTCCCGGTTCTTTCCCTGCCTGTTTCCCGTCACTTCCACCGCAGTACCGGGCACCCTGTTTTCCAAAAGACGGATTGCCTCTCCAAGGGACAGGCTGTTAAATTCCATGACAAAATCAATGACCGAGCCGCCAAAAGCCCCTCCCGTCTTCCCCGGTACGGAATTTCTCCAAAAACAATTTCTCCGCGGGTCGATCCGGACACTGTCATGTTCTTTTAAACTGTAATATCTTCCTGTCCGAACGAGTGTAAATCCCATTTCCCTTGCATAATCTACGATCCTTACATGGTCTTTTATCCTCCGGCAGGATGATCCGCCGCATCCATCCATCTAATTTCCCTCCTCCATCTGCTTCCGTGTCAGGGCTATCCTCTCATTCATCTCCGTGATTTCTGCCTGTTTCTCTGCGATTTCCGCCTCCGCACTCTTATATTTGCTTTCTGCCTCGGCAACCGCCTGATCCGTGGCTCTCTGCTGCTCCAGCGTCTGATACTGTCTGCCTTCCTGTAATCTCTCTGTCTCACGGCTGATCTCCTGCTTTTCACTTTCCAGATCCTGGATCTCAGCCTGTAAAGATCCGATCATGTTCTGGTATGTCTGGATCTGTGTCTCGAACCTCACCATACGATAGCCTTCCCTGTCCCTTTTCTCGATACTGCTTACCCTGCTGACATCATTTACATTCGTATAAAGTTTGAGAAGTCCCATGCTTTCTGCATGTTCCGTCATATCCATCCGCAAGGACACCTCACTCCACCGTTTTGGCAGATCCGTAATCTGGAGGATCACCCAGTCCGCTTCTTCCAGGATCACACTGACCGGCAACTTCCCACCCATCTTTTCCAAGGCAGAATATTCATAGGTATTCTGTCCGTCATACGATGTGTTCCTGATGTCTAATTCCACTTCCATCGTGGCGGATGTCTCACAATAATCCCAGCGGGTTACAGAAACCGTGCGCCCGTTCCATTCGGTCTCCTGTCCGGGCGGCGTCAGTGCATTGGCAGAGCTTCCCGCCGGCATCCATGCGTTTGATGTAAAGAAAAACAAATAACCTCCAATAAAAACGAAAAGGATCAGGATAAACCGTAAATTTCCTTTTTTCTGGTAAAAAGAATACTTTACTTTTATCATTACCGTCCCGTCTCCCTTTCTTCCATCCGTTTTCTGTCCTGAGTGCTGCTCCTTACCAGTGTTTCATAAACATCCTGGCTGATGAGGTTTTCATTCACCTCATGAACCGGGATCCCCCTTTGTTTTATCGCTTCCCATTCCGCCTTCATCTGCCCGTCCGGCTCCCCGATCACATATGCTGCATCCGCTTTCCGATAATCCAGTACCGGCTCGACATATTCACCGAGTACCTGCCGGATCTTTTTGCAAAAAAATTCTTTCTGCTGCTCGCTGCAGCAGACATACATCTTTTTTAATGGTTTGTTCATACTCATTCCTTCCTTTCTACCACGGTTCAAAACGGAACGTTTTCTTGTCCCGCTGAATGATCACATGAAATTTATAAGTTCCCGATTCCGGTGTTTGGAAATAAAAACCCGCACTGACTGTATTCTTCTTATGATTGATGGTGGTCTCCCCGTAATAATGGGTTTCCGTCATACTGGCGAAACCATATCCGTTCGCAAAAGTCCGGATTTCTTCAGCCAGTCTGTCTTTTGTGACACCTATAAGCGAAAGTACTTCGTCATTCATATCCCTGATTTCCATCCCCGCCTGCACATACTCTCCGTAATCCGGTTCTTCTGCCTCTGCTGTCTGTTCGGCCGGTTGTCCTTCCCCGACAGCGTTTTCTGTTGCCTTGGTTACATTTTCTGTAGCCGTGGCTACGCTTTCTGTAGCCTGAACCGCATTCACTTCCTGAGCGGAAACTGCTGAAAATGTTACCTTCGCCGCATTTCCGCTTTCCGTTCCGTAACTGTCCCCGGATTCCTGCACCCGGTAAATCAATGCGGCCGCCAGTATCGCGACAGCGGCAAGAATACAACATATGCCGATGTTTTTCCCTTTGTCCAATTCTCACATCCCTCCTGTCCTAATGGTTTGTATAGGTAAAGTGCATGGGATCGAAATACGCAGTACTCCAGTCCCCTCCCCAGTAAAATCCATGCCGTTTCCAAATGTCGACGATCTCTTTTGTCACACTGAACTCATCCTTACCCGGATGATACCCCCAGCTTGTGTAGGAGGCTCCGTTGCTTGTCCAGTTTACATCGACCACACAGCCGTAGGAATGATGGGAAACCTTGGAACTGTTACTTGCCATTGTCCTCCAGTTATACCCCGCGGTTTCCTCCGGCTTGATCTTAAAACCGGCTCTTTTCATGTCCTCAAACACCTTTTTAATTTCTTCTGCAAGCTTTTTATGAACCGTTAAGACCATCGTGGCTGCCTTCCCGTTTTTATTTATGATAGGTACCGTAATCTGTATCAGATATTTCTGCATCTCATTTGGAGATGCCGGTGTCCCCTCCGGAAAAAGCCAGGCAAGCCTTTGTTCCAACGCTACTTCCACCGCATCTCCTGCCGCCGCACTATCACCCGCGGGATCTCCACAGGAATAATAACGCAGTACATGGGCCGTATAATACTGGTCACCATAACGCCAGGGACCGAGCTGCTCCGCCCGGCTTCCCGTGTTTCTGACGCCACCCGATTTTTCCTTTGCATAGCCAAATGTATTTTCCTGCGTCCATTTCCCGCCATTTTTCATAGCATAATCAATATAAGCGCCGCCAAAGTTGTATCCCTGAAGGGCTAACCGGATATGTTCAAGGTCTTCTGGTGACGTCACTCCGGCTTTCGTGATCATGGCAGATAAATATTTTACCCCCTGTTCAATGCTCCCCGCCGTATTAAGCGTATTAGGCGGAAGTCCGAGGGATTCGGACGCCTGAAAAATATCTCCTCCCTGCCCGCCGGATTCCTGCATGATCACTGCCAGGAACAGATTTATGTACGCTTCCATTCCATGCTTCTTTGCCTCTGCCAGCACTTGTTCCCGGTACCCCTCCACATCCGGACTGAGGTTCAGGGACACCGTAACCGTACTTCCGCCTTCCGTCCCCTCTTCCTCCCCTCCGCCTACAAGAACAGCTGAAATCTGTGAGGTAACACTTCCCACAGCCGATACCAGGAGCAGGATGGATACCAGAATTACAATGCCTGTGACTGCCGCTTTTTTCCCCAGTCCTTCCACGATCACACACCTCCCTGGAATATCTTCTCTTCCTCCGTAGTGAGATGTACTTTAAATTCAAGGTTCCTGTCAGAAGCGATACATAAAATGTTTTCCCCGACTTCAAGCTTTGGGATCCGTGAGATCTGCGACTGTGTGAGGACATTTTCAAATATCGTGGAAAACATCGGCGTCACGTTGCTGTCCTGATGAAAAAGAAACTTATACTGCGTCAGTTCAAAGATTGTTTTGATCTTGTCAATCTCAGCACTTCCGGATCCTTCCGGGACATAGTCTCGGATGCTCTGGCTGGCCAGTCCGATGCCGCCAAAATATTTCCTGGCTTCCCTCAGATAAACCGTGATCAGATCCAGCGCATGAGGTTTTTTCGCATTCACCCAGCGGTGCGATTCATCAATTAGAATTAAGGATTTTACAATATCCCAATTCGTGATTTCTTCCCGGTCAAGCATCTGCATCATGAGTTTTCCATTCGTAACGCAGTTGTCCCAGCACAGGGACACCATGTTAAAAAGCTGGGCGTCAAATATTTCTGCTTTCAGTTCCTTCAGGGTGGAAATATCAAACGTCACGATCTGCTCATCGACGATGTTATCAATGCTCGTATGACCGTTAAAGAGATTCCCGTAGGTGTTGACGATATTTTCAATTACTTTCCGGATCTTATCCATCCGCAGAAGATTTCTCTTAATCAGTTCAATTTCCACATCGTCATACTTGGCATCCTGTAATTCATTCATCTTACGTTCCAAAAATACCAGCATATCCGAAAATGTCGGATACCTGTCTGCCGGAAGTCCAGTGATCTGCCCCCGCATTTCCCCGTTTTTCATCTCGAAGCCGAATTCACGGTAAAGCTCCCGCAATATTTCCTCAAACTCAATGACCTCTTCCATCTCTGCCTGTCCGCCGACGAGAAACCGGTATATGGTACTCACTTTGGAAATGTGTCTGGTAAAGCTGACGCCGTCATCATCACCGGCACGGAGGATCTCCAGCGGATTCAGGATTCCCCCTGTCCCGTCCAGATTGATCACCTTTCCCCCCAGTACCTTTGTCAGTGTGGCAAACTCCCCGGAAATATCAAATGTCCGCACGTAATTTCCCAGCACGGCATTCGAAATAAACTGTTTCTTCAGTAGCGTACTCTTTCCGGATCCCATCGTCCCCACGCATAAAAAATTATAATAAAGACGGCTTCCAGATTTCGTAAACAGATCGAACAACACGTTTCCCCCGCACGGTGTTTTCCCTAAAAACGTTCCCGTTTTATCCTCCAGGGATGAAAAATGAAACGGGTTGCCGGCAGCGACGGCATTCGATGTGAGAGGCTGTCCATACGTTGAAAACAGTTCATCCTTCTGTGCCAGGTATGAGCGGTACATGCTTGTCCATTCAGACTTTGATTCATTCAGGTAGATGGCAGACTGGAATCCATTGCTTTCAAGTCCCGCCATAATGTTTTTGATCTTATCCTCCAGCGTCACCCAGGAACGGTCGGCCACAAAAATCCGGATATGTAACAATTTGATCACTTCGCCTAAAGAATTGATCTCATCGAACAGCCGCTCCATTTCCTGCCACCGTTTCTGTGCGTCATACTGCTCCTGAAAATCCCTGGCTTCCCGGTAGCGGAAATTCTGCTCCTTCATTGACCGGTTGATATTTTTCTTGACCTCAATAATATTGTCTGTCGAAATATCCACGGTCACAACCGTATTGTTGATGTTACAGACCCTCGCCATCCAGTAGTCATCCAGGGTTTTCGGAAATTCATAAACATGAATGCACGCTTCATATCCCCCGCCGGCAGAAATAAATTTAGCATCCGAAAAGGTGATCCCGCCTTGTGGCTGTATCTTTTGAAGCAGAAATAAATCCGCTGCATTTTTGTTTCTATCTTTTTTCATCTGCTTTCCCCCTAATTCATCATGCTGCATTTATTGGCGAGCCGGAACAGGATCTGCCGCTTCTTTTCTTCCGTCAGGTACGCCAGAAGCCCGGTCTTTCCCCTTCCCAGTGTATTCATTAAGAGCAGCGTGTTTTTTTCCATCTCCTCCGTGTCCTTCGCAAAGATCATATAGTAATATTCCCTCGTCGTATCATGTTTGCCGAGCCACACCAGTTCATCGAGTTTCCTCTGCAAAAAGTTTTTATACACCGGATTTGCCTGTTTCTGCATTTTATGTTCGATGTAATACTGCTGTTCGGTTGTATCACAGGGAAAATTCATGGTTATGATCTTGATATCCTCTGCGTACAGTTTGTACAGCCTGGCAAACCGGAGACAGTCATACTCCACTTCATCATCCGACGAATTGACCAGATCCTTTGACGTGATCTGTATGATGTTCATGTAGCTGCCGTCTTTCATGCGGTAACAGTTGTTTTCCCTGTCATATCCCTGGACATCAATCAGTTCCTGGGTACTTTTTCTGACACCCTTCGCCGTTTTCTTTTTCTCCATCCGCTTATTCCTCCCCTTTATTTCCAAAACTGGTTAAGACCGGCCGGTACACTTCCCTGTCCCTCCGCAGAAACAGGATGATACTCTCGAAGTTACGCCGTTTCCGGTTTGCATGGCTTTTTGCTGTTAGAAAAAGTGCACATCCGAACGAAAACACATAAAACAGTATGGTCAGGCTCTCATGGACAGCAGATGCCAGAACAACTGAAATGCAAATGTATATGATTACAAAAAACAGGTCAAATAAATAAATGCTCCTTCCCACTTTGGTTTCCGATTTTATTTCCTGTGCAACAATGTACCTCATTTTTTACCATCCTCCTGTTCCCATTCATTTCTTAATGCCTCCCTCGCCATCCGGTTTTCTGCTGTCTGTTGGAGTTTACCCTGGCCTCCCTCCGGCATCATGGCCGGGTTTCCTGACAACATGCTTCCGCCGGCATCCAGCGGTTTCTGGTCTCCATAACCGGATGCAAACAGCTCTCCGCCTTTTCCGCCCAGTTCGTTTTCCATCTGCTTCATCTCTTCTGCCGGACTTTCTCCCCTGCCGGACTGCATCCCGTTCAGGGCTTCTGCTTTCCCCTGAAGTTTTTTCCCAATGCCGTCCATCCGGTAGTTCTGGTTCTGCATGTTCGGATCCTGTTTCATCGTACTGGAACTTTGACGGGAATCTGCTGCTCCCCTTTCCGAACCATCATTCTGTGGCGAATCCCCTCCCGTATGTTCTACATCCGGAGTGATGTTCCCTCCATCCGGCTGTCCTCCGGTAAGATTCCATTCCCCACTGCCGGAACTGTTTTCCTGTTCCATCTTCATTTCCCTTCCACCCATCATCGGATCCTGTTCATGAATAGATGCTTCCATATTCCTGTCATTGCTGTTATTTGTCTGGTTAAATTTATCCCCTGTCCGGTTCTCCTCATTACGGTTCCCATCCGGTATGCTGTCATCCCCGGATTTTATCCCCTCTTCGAAAGCAGCTTTTCCACCGGCGGCACGTCCCATCGCATGTTCCTTCACAAATCTGCCGCCTTTTCCGATTGCTCCCGCTCCTGCCCCGACTAAATTGGCGCCAGTCCTTGCGACACTTCCTGCCATCTGGCTTCCATAGAACATCGTCATCAGTTTACCCATGCCATCTGAAAGTCCGGCATCGATGCCAGTCAGCTTCTGTATCAGGTTCGGGCCATCGATCACGACGAAAGCAATAAAAAGAAGAATGATCCCCTTTGATATTCCGGAAATCTGCCATCCAGAGATAAATTTACAGGCCAGCAGATAAAGCTTGATACATACTGTCGTCATGATCAGGACGATGTAACTATCCTTCAGACTGTCGAGTATTTTTAATATCTTTTGGTTATTTGACAGGTTTGCTGAATACAGATAGGCAAGCAGGCGGTGTACCACGATCTCAAACAAAAGACGGATCACTTTGTAAGACATAAACAGATAAACGATAATAAGCGATAATAATTCCAAATAAACCACAAACCAGTCCACAGTATATCTGTAATAATACTCATTCAGAAGATCCGTCCATGCCACCCCGTCATAAACTGCCGTGACATTATATACCGTTTTTAAGTCCTCGTATTTCGTTCCCACTTCCTTTTCCACAATGTCCCGTGCTTCTTCCCTGACATCATCCGGTTCTATTGTTTCATTGATATTAAGGGTCATGAACTGTTCTTCCGGAAAAGAATCATATGTAATATCTGAATTACTAATCCCGTCTGTCATCCCGTCCAAATTCTCCAGGCCGACTTTCGCATCCAAATACAGCAGATCGTGAATATTGCTCCCGATCGTCTCATAAACCATGCCACTTGATTTATCAGTCCCCATGATCTCTCTGCGCACATCCGATACCAGAAACCCATTCATGGCATTTATGATAAAACTGGATGATGACACGACCAGTACTGCAATTACCAGGTTCATTACAAACTTCGGCTTCTTTTCCTGCCAAAAAATGAGCAGGATCCCCAGAAAAACAAGCGAAGCACAAATCAGGACGATAAAAACCGGTTTGAAATCATTTATAAAAACCGTAACTTTTTCATATGTAGTAAAATCTACGAATCCAAAACAGGTATCATATAAATCCGCGCAGGCCGAACCTAATAAGGCAAGTAAAAACAATAATCCCCATCCAATTGTCCGCAACACAGAACCTGCTATTGAATTATTTGTAAATAAATCCTTATTTTTCACGAGAATATCTGTCACCTTATCATCCGACAGCGCCAGCACATCTACATGACAAAGGACGAACCCAACCACTACGGCCACCGCACATATAAGGGGGATTCCCCGTAAATTCCAGTTTCGTTTCATTCTTTTATCCTTTCCGTGGATCTTGCCACAAACCCGACAGTAGAAAAAGTGTTATTCCTGTCAGGAAATTGTCCTGGTGCCGATACTGAGTAAACTGAGAAGGGATTCTTTTTCGGCCGGCTTTATCCCTGCCCTGGTAATTACATTGATGAGGTCATCAATGGACATATCCTCCGGGATCTGCTCTATTCCTGCCGCGTTTCTTAAAGCATCTAACATCTGGTCTTTATTACTAAGTCCCGCAATCGTCAGAACTTCTTTTTCCTCTTTCCGGGTTTCCTCCGCACGGATCAGCGTGAAAGAATCCCTCGGATCCCATATCCGTTCTTCCAAACGGATCCGGCTCCTGTCTTCGGAATTGATGTCATTTAAATCTATCGTATCCGGATCCGGAAACGTATCTGTCAGATATTCATAACGGAACCGGAAACGCTTTCCGGAAGCTGTACTGTTAAAGATTGGGGTAGGCCGGATCTTTTTCCCCTTTTTGTCCGTCCGCTTCATAACACGCTTTACCACACACTCTCCTTCATAAAGTTCCATCAGCTCATTCGGGTTCAGCAGCGGTTTTTCCTGTGTATTCTCCATAAAATGCTTATGGGTGGAGATCCGTTCCCCGGAACGCTGCATATCGATGATCGTTTCATTTCCCAGCAGTTTTGAAAAACCTTCTGCCGTATTCTCATCATCGGTCAGTATGTAAATCTGGTTCCCGCAGTTTCCAATGATCGTCTCATCATTTTCCCCATATAATTTCTTCAGCTGGGAATAGGACTGGATCACCAGGTCAAAGGAAATATTTCTCCCCAAACAGACTGTGATAATATGTTCCATGCCCTCGATCGCCGGAATGTTCCCGAACTCATCCGCAATCACCTTAACCTTCCTCGTGCATTTTCCGGATTTGATCCGGGTTGCCCTCTTTGCCAGGACAAAATACATCTGGCGGATAAAAACAGAAGCTAAGAAATGGGTGGATTTATCGTAATCCGGGATTCCCAGAAATACTGCTATTGGCCGTTCGCCGAAACCAATATCCTCTAAACGGATGCTGCTCTCCGCTGTCATTCTTGCTACATTTTCATAGGTAAACACCGTCAGCTTTGACAGCATCGTGGCAAAAATCGATGCTTTCGTGCGGTAACCGGCAATTTCTATTCCGGCATACTTGAGCTTTGCCCGGTTCAGTGCCGGACGTTTATTAAAATATTCATCCAAAAGGTTAATATCCGGATCATCCTGATCCTTTATCCGCGCCAGTTCGGTAAATGTATTAAGGATCGAATACATCGTTACTTTTTTTACATTTTTATAAGATGGTTCAAATGGTTCCGTGTGTCCATCCTTCTCCCGGTTTTTCTCATTTTCGATTTCATCCATTTGGATACAGTCTTCCAGGTGTGCCAGTATGAGCGCTGTCAGCAGGCTCGACGCCATATCGTTCCAAAATGTATCCGAACTGGCCGGCTTATCCGGATTAAAGATCGAGTAACTGAATGCCTGTGCCAGTAATTCCGCGTTGGCATAATCCTTTTCCAGATACAGGTTTAAGATCTGTTCCAGCGGATTAAACCCCATCGAGTGAAGCGGGTCATCCAGATTCAGAAGATAAACTTCATACCCACGCTGTTCCAGTGTCTGCTTGGAACTTTTATACAACTCCAGCTTCGGATCGCAGATTACCAGGGATGTTTTTTCCTCCGCCCTGGAATATACGTCAATACTTGGAAATACAAACATTTCTCCTTTTCCGGAGCGCGTAATACCGATCAGCAGGTTATTAACCGGACTCGTATCAATGTAAAGTCTGTCCCCGATCCTGGAAATGATCGTCCCGCCTGTCCCCGGAAAGGAGAGATCCTGCTCTTTAATTTCCTGACTGGACGTCCACCTTGCCACACCTTTCTGCCCCAGGTTAAAACCTTTTTCACTGAATGACATCCTCATCCGGTATGCCTGGCGGATGTCAATGATCAGACATACGGTCAGGTACACCACCAGAAGGATAAAATACCACTGTCTGTATCTGGTTACCATTTCCAGTCTCGGAAACAGATTCCTTAACCCCAGGTATTGTAACGGATGATCCAGATCTTCCACCACCTTCGGAAGATACAGGATCAGATTGACGACATAATTGACAGCTATAAAAAGGAAGGCGTCAATCAGAACCAGTACGGCAATGACCGCTTTCCACGTCCCTAACAGGCGTTCCAGTTTCATGACTCTTTCTTCTTTTTGTCTTTTCATACGTTCTCCTCGTCCCTTTCTATTCTATCTGGGGGGATACACTACCTTTCCCCCTGGCAGATAAAAGAATCCCCGGATCTAAAATGTGATCTTGGTAAAAATCCAGTTCCCGATATAGATTGCGCCGGCAATCAGCAGCACCCCGATAATGATCCACGGGGCGCTCGCTTTCGCCTTTTCCCTCGCCTTCTCTGACGGGACAGCAAACATGACCACGATCGTTATGAGTCCTACCATGATGATCACCCACGCATATGGCTGAACTGCCTCAATAAGCGTCCTTATATTTTCAGCAAATTTATCCATAACTTCTTTTCTCCTTTCCGCATGGCAGCTTTCGCTGCCATGCCTTTTTTATTTCCGTGATGTAAAAAGGTGCTTTATTTGTTCAATGGATACATATTTATTTACTTCCTGCCTGCCCTTTCATTTTCCGGCTTTTTATGTTTCTTTTTCAGGATGAATATGAACCCAACAACAAACAGTAAAAACAAAAGAACTCCCAGCGTAATTCCCATGACAGGAATGCCCCTCTGCTTTTCATACGATGCCACAGCACGGATTGTATAGATCCGCTCTCCACTGTCTGTTTCCTTTAAACCAGTGTATACCGAAGTATAAACCGTTCCCTTTACGTCTTCCACCACTCTTTCCCCACTGTAGTTCACCCGGTAATGTTTTGTCCTTTTTCTTACCTCCGCCCTTGCATTCCGGCATAGAACTCCTTCTGCGTTTTTATATGTGTTACCATTCCAGTAAACATTCCGGATCCGGTAATTCTTTTCGTTTCCACCAACGCTTTCCAGCAGTTCTTTTTCGTATCCCTTCAGCGGATCCTTCTTGTTTTTGGGGACAGTGACCTGATTCCAGCGGAAAATATCTGCATCATAGGATATAAAAGTAATATCAATATAGGTATCCTCCCATGTATCCGCCCGTCTGGTAATACCGTCGTAACGGCATCTCATGGAAATGTCTTCTCCAGTACGACGGTCTGTCGCCGTTATCATTTTTGTATCCGGGGCAGACTGCGCCTTTCCCAGACTGTCATATTCCGAATAGCCGGTCACTTTCTGAATATAGCCTTTCTTTGTGACCACCTCATTCTCCGTAGTTTCAGAAAGTTGATAGGTAATGCCGTCTTTCGAGACTGTCTCTTCCGGCAGATACGTTTCCCCGTCATTTATCACACCACTCTTGACCGTCTCTGTGACAGGTTCCGACACCATGACGGGAGCTTCCCCGGCAATCTCGTAATGAATCCCTTGAAGATCCCATGTACTGCCGTCTTCCACAATCCTTTTTTGAAAATATGCGTCCGCTTTCTGCTCTTTGTCCTTTCCCTGGTACTCCACTTCCTTTTTCATCATTCCGCCTTCCGGGGAAGCATAAGCTTTCCTCGGCGTTAGGAAGGAAAGGAACACTGCCATTACGACAGTCAGAATACTAACCCAGAATCGTCTCATGTGCCTTTTTCCTCCTCCATAAGCAGTATGCGGCAGTACCAGATGTCAGCATGATAAATGCCAGTGCCATCATCAGGATCATGTAGCCGGTCTTAGGGGAAATCCCATCTCCCCCTTCTGAAAAATCATCCGGGGTGTCTGTCACGATCTTTCCTGCCTTGCGTTTATCAACCGCCTTCAGCATCTGCACCTTTCCGGTATCTTTTACCGTAATCGTTACATCTGCTGCTTTTTCATAATTCTCTGGCGCTTCCTTTTCCACAAAGGTATACGTTTCGCCTGCCTTAAACACACCTTCGATCAGCTCCGCTTTTTTGGCTTTTGTCGTAAAGGCATACACTTTCTTACCGGAACTGTCATATACATGATACCTGGCTCCCGGTAACTGCTTTTTCGTATCAGAAGCTTCCTTCCGGAAACGGATCTTTGTCGTGTCATCCTTCATCCAGACTTTCTGTACTTTCCCTGTGTCCTGGATCACAAAATCAATACTGTCCGCTGTCGCATAGCCATCTGCCGGTCTTTTTTCAGTCAGCGTGTACATCTCTCCCGCCACTAATTTCCCTTCAATCAGATGTGCCTCTTTTCCGGACGTCCATTCCTCAATCATACTGCCATCTGTTTTTCTCGTGATTACCAGCTGGCACCCTTCAATCTCCTGTGTGCCGGTAATGGCAGTTTTTGAAAGAAGTATCTTTGTCGTATCATCATACATCCGGACTACGTGGCCGTCTGAAGGAATAAATGAACCATCCTGGCTGCTTTTTATTTCCGCAATGGTAACCGTCTGGGTTTCCACTCCTGAAGATTCCACTGCCGGCGTTTCGATCTGCGGAAAACCTGCTCCGTTTGCTCTGCTGGCTGCACCTGTCATGATACGCGTCCCTCCCGGCACCGGCAGATGGTATTCGTCTTTAAAAAACAATGGCCTCCATGTTTCTTTCCTCTGCGCCTGTTTTCCCTGCATCCCGTTTTCCTCTCTGGCGGACGAGATCAGATACTGTTTTTTTACAAGCCGGAAATGGATCTGATCGGCGGTCACATAACCATCTGCCGGTTTTGTCTCTGTCAGCGTATATTCCCTGTCATGGAACAGCCCCCTTATGACCAGATTTCCCTTTTCATCCATCTCTGTCCTGAAATTTACATACCCGAGTCCCTTCAGCCTGTCACTGATCTGGATGCTGTCTTTATCGCCGGAAACCCACGAAAGGATTTCGTTCCCTTGCCCATCCGTGATCTGCATTCCGCATCCGGCCAGTTCGGCATTCCCGGCAAGGGTCAGCTTGTCCACTTCTGCCTCTGTCACAACGTTTTTCATTTTCTTCTGTGCTGCAATAACTTTTGTACCGGCATCCTTATATGCTACATGCACCGGAATTTCTGTTTCATCCAAATAGTAACTGTCAGAAACGGAAAGTTCCTTCAGGTAATATCTTCCGGAATTTAATTTCATCCCTTTCCCTGTCTCTGCGGTTACCGCACCGCCGCTTACGCCTTCTTCTTCCCTATAGCCTTCTGACATAAGGGGAAGATCCGGCGCCGTTTGTGCCTTACCGTCTTTTCCGGTTGTGATTTCACCGATCCGTGTCCCTGCTTTTACAATCCGCCTGCCGTCTGCGTTATAAATGTCATCCGGCGTGTATACCCCGAAAACGGCGCCGCTGACGGGAGCTTTATTGTCTTTATCCGTTTTGGTAATCCCGATCTCTGCTTTCGCCCTCTCATTCCACACGTTGAGGGTGCCTTCTTTATCCGTTACTTTGGTGGAATTGAAGACGTATTCATCCCAGCTGTTATTCCACGTAAAGTTTACGTTCCATTCGGATTGTTTGGGAAGCACATATCCATACGGGGTTGATATTTCCCTGACAACATACTTTCCGAGTGGCAGCGTAACGGTTACTTTCCCATTCTCTGCCGTTTCATAACCAGTGATGTTCTCAATGTCTTTCGTAAACTCTGCCCCGGTACCGCTCGTGATCGTGGCAACCAGTTCCTTATCATCGAACCATTTCGTTCCCTGGGCATCCTGCGTCAGGATGTCCCCATCCGCATAGATCCCAAAGACTGCACCGGAAAGGGTTCTGTCCTCATACACAAATTTCTTTTCCTTCTTATCATAGCCGGTCAGGACTTCCCCCGTTTTTGCAATCGAAAGCTTCCCTTTTGTTTCCGTGTTGATGTATGTTCCCTCTGTAACCTGGTATGTATTTCCCATCTCATCGGTGTAGATCTTGTAATTGTCGTTTTTACTGTTAATCTCGATCTCGATATATTTCGTTTCGATCCGCAGTCCAGGAGCGGAATCCCTCTCATACACACGATACGTCCCGCTCTTTAATGGTTTCACTGTCATGATCTGCCCGGATTCATCAGTCATATATTCAGATATGATCTTCATCCCGCTGCCGTCACTGTAACTCTGTGACACAAGTGATTCCGTGCCGTCTTTGTTTACTTTATAGATCTGATATACAGTTCCGGCTTTCAGAACGGATTTACCGGTCTGCTTGTCAACCTTGGTGACACGGACGTACGAGGTAAAATCAGGATCTTCCGCGACTCTTTTATATCCGTTCGGCCTCTGGCTGGAATCCTCTTTTACTTCCACCTTAAAGTCATGTACCAGTGCCGTATCCCTGCCTTCCCCGCATTTTGTCTGGTGTACGACATATGTACCATAGGCAAGCTGTTTTGTGGTCGCAACACCTTCTTCATCACAGACGATGGTATCCCTCTCGTATGTATCATTAGCAGCCTCATAACTGCCTGCCGATTCCAGCCAGACCTGGAACGTGGCCCCCTTTTCGCCTACCAGTAAATGCCCGGCCCCGTCACCAACATTACTCTCTTCCGGATCAGCACAGTACTTAATGACGCTTATGGCGTTAAAGATCTCATGATCTTTTACCTTTTTTGAAACAGCATCATATGACCATTCCACGCTATACGCACTTCCGTCCGCCTCTACCGGCGTCACCTCTTCACTTAAAAGGAACCCTTCTGGGGGAGATACCTCTTTCAAATAATAGGTTGTTCCACACCGAATGAAGTCCGTACTGAACTTTCCCTCACCATCGGTCGTATACCCAGTACATGTCTTTGTATACGTTCCGTTTTCTGATGAATAGACTATTGCCGGCTGCGTACATGCCGCATCACTGTAGAGCATATAGACCGCTCCCGACAATTCCGCATCCCCGTAGGCCTCTCCACCCTCAGTATTATCTGCTCTCTTCTGCACATCAACAGTCACTTTTTTATACTGGTTTGTCACCGTCCCTACCTGGTATGTCATGTCCAAAGGATTTCCCTGGTCGTCTTTCAGGTAACCAAGGTCATCCTCCCAGCCTCCTGCAAATCCTACATCTCCCTTCAGATAGTAGACATTCCGGTCACTGCCTACGGTAAAACTTTTTCCAGCCGCATACTCCGTTCCGGCAATGAGGTTTCCGTTTCCGGTGGATGTCTCAGTCAGGATATAAGTACTGTCTATTTTTTTCAGCTTTTGCTCCATCTCCGTAAACGCAAGACCGGACGCAGCGCCGCTCGTCATGTCCGCCGGGTAGGTATATTCCCGTTCATCAAACTTACTCTTGACTTTTGCCAGTGTTTCCGCATCCAGTCCGGCACTTCCCTGATGAACCGTCCCGTCATCATCCTCCCATGTGATGTAATGGTACTTGGAGGAAGTGGATTCATATATTAGCGTAAAAAGGATTTCCCCGCTGGCGTTGGTGACGGCGTCAATCTCATATCCCCCATCATCCACACTGATCTCCTGACTGGTTCCGTTCCGGTCAGTTACAATGAAGGAACTTAAATCATCATTCCCCACGGAAAGGGTAAAGCTGACACCCGCCAGTGCATTCCCGTCCTCATCCACTTTTTTTACCATGACTTTCTGACGGAACTTCAGCGAAGCCTGGTAAGGATGTATCTTTATTGTAGGAATTATTGGTTTTTCTTCAGACTCAACCGTCATCAGCACCTGCCATCCCCTTGAGGCACCTGTCTTTTTCCATAACTGTGCCGTTGCTGTAAAGGCATCGGCCGTGTCAAAGATCTCCGAATAGATCTGTTCCGCCGACTTGTTCTGGAAATACCCGTTATTCGACTTGATGTCATGGATAATACCGGTTAAGTCTGCCTTGCTGGTCTTACCTTCCCTGATACACCAGAAAAGTCCCTGTGCGATCACCCATGCACTTTTGGAGCCTCCTTTTTTTGTGTCATACCAGTAAATAATCTTCCCCATCAGGAGATTATCCCCTGTGCTGTTGTTTGTATAAGTTGCCTGTCCGCCTTCTGCCTCGTAGGTGGCACCGCGGGAACACCTTCCTCCCAGCGTCATACAGAATCCGTCCTTGTTATTCAGGTCCCACTTAAACCAGCAGCCGGATTTTGTTTTGCTTCCGATCGTGTAAGAACCATTTACATACACCCTATCGTAACCGACGCTCGCTGCATGTGCAGTACCAGGCCTCAACTGCGGGCAGATGGTAAGTACCATAACTGCCGCCAGTATGCCAGCCATAAATCGTTTCCATTTTCGTTTCATTTTTTGATCCTTTCCGTGGTTTTGACCACACTTATTTCAATGAGAGCTGTGCCTTTTCGGCACTGTATCTTTTTTCATCCCTGACCCATCCGAGCTCCTTTTCTCTCTTTAACTGCTGCGTACTGATTCCCAGGTGCCTGCATATATCAAAACCAGATCTGCCACACTTTAAGGAGTATTCAAGATACAGCCTTTCCTCATAAGAGAGCCTTGCCCTTGGCATCGTTTCCCCTCCTTTTTGTACAGTTTTTTCCCAGAAACTAAAAAAAGAGCGCGAAAAGCACTCCGTTTTTGGTACTTTTCGCACTATATTTTAACATTTACCAGCCTGCGCCGAAATCCCCCGATAGAGGCCGGTACAGGCTGTTCTTTTTCTATTTTCCTTTTGGAAAGACCTCACTTAAAAAACTCGTGGCACCCGTATTCCTTCACCTTCGTCAGCGCCCGGTCAAACCACGCCACATTGGACGGCGTGGAGGCGCTGCGGCACATGAAATACAGAGCGCCCTTCGAGTAGTCGGTTCCTTTTACCGCCTTTTGCACGGCTTTTTTTGTCTTTTCCGACACCGTCACGCGGTAATAGCTTCCGTTTGCGATCGGAGAAAACTGGCGGTGCGCAAATACAACGCCTCTTACGGAATCAGGAAAATGACTCGATTTCACCCGGTTCATGATCACATTCGCCACGAGGATGCGGCCTTTGAGATCCTGGTCTCCGGCTTCCGCCTCGACGATCCGCTCGAGTATGGCCCGCTCTTCCCTTCGCTTTTTCTGCTCCCTCGCTTTGCGTCTCTGCTCCCTTTTCCACGACAGTTCATGTTCCTCCTCTTCCAGCTGGTTCTCCAGGGCGCAGTACTCGTTGCACCTCTCCCGCTCCAGTGTTTTCATCTTTGCGTAATCGGCCCGCGCTGCCAGTTCCTGTAGCGCAAGCTGGTTTTCACCTTCCACCTCGCCGTACACGATCGTCTGCGTAAAAGCAGCCGCCTCGATCGCATTTGGCTTTTTCTCCCAAGCGCTTACTATTTCCACTGCAAATACCATGTACAATACTGTTGTAATAATTCTGATCCTTCTCATATACTCTGCCTCACTTCCAAACCGCTCCGCCATCGCCTGACATCTGCCCGTGCAGGTTGTCTTTTGACGGAACTGTTGTACGTTTCACCTAACTGGCTTATAATAGAGTATATTCAATTTTGTTAACTTTATTACAGAATTATTAAAAAAAGTTAAAAAAGATTACAAATTTCTAACTTTAAAATCACGTTCGGCTGCCCGTCTTTGGTCCTTTTTCGCAATATCCTCGCGCTTGTCATACAACTTCTTTCCTTTCGAAAGCGCAATCTCCACTTTGATATGGCTGCCTTTGAAATAGACCTGGAGCGGGACGAGCGTATATCCTTTTTGCGCCATTTTGCCCACCAGTTTCCGGATCTCACTGCGGTGAAGGAGGAGCTTGCGCACCCGAAGGGGGTCTTTGTTGAATATATTGCCCTTCTCGTACGGACTTACGTGCATCCCGTAAATAAACACTTCCCCCCGTTCCACGCGGATAAACGCTTCTTTGATGCTGCAATGGCCCTGCCGGATCGATTTTACCTCGGTTCCGTGAAGTTCAATGCCGGCCTCGTACTTATCCTCTATAAAATAATCATGCCATGCCTTTTTATTATTCGCGACAAGGCGTATACTATCTTTCCCCATCTCTTACTTTTCGCCTCCTATCTATGAACAAACCCAATCCCACGGTATTAAAAAACCTAATCCCGTGGAATTACAAAATCAATCGTGCGGGACAGCGGGTCGGCACCTGCCACCTGGACGGTGACCTTCTGTCCGAGCCGGTACTCTCTGCCACCGCTCCTTCCCACGACGCGGTAGTTCTCACTGTCATACTCGTACCTGTCATCTTCCAGATCGGCAAGCCGCACCATGCCCTCTACCGTATTCGGCAGCTCCACATAGATGCCCCAGCCCGTCACGCCGCTGATAACGCCCTCGTATTCCTCGCCCAGTTTTGTGCGCATATATTCCGCCTTTTTCAGCTTATCGACTTCTCTTTCCGCCTCATCTGCCCGGCGCTCGAGATCACTGCTCGCATTCGCCACCTGCCCGAGGATCTTCTCATAGTGTTCCAGACGCTTCGGCCGGATGCCGCCCCGCATCCCCTCTTTTATGATGCGGTGGATCTGAAGATCCGGATAGCGGCGGATCGGAGAGGTGAAATGGCAGTAATACTTTGTCGCCAGTCCGAAATGACCGTCATTTTCCGTGGAGTATTTCGCCCGCTTCATCGCGCGCAGCGTCAGGCGGCTGAGGAAAATCTCTTCTTCTGTCCCCTCGATGCTCTCGATCAGCTTTTGGATCTCCCTCGGATGCACTTCATCCGTCCCGATCTTTAACGTGTGGGAAAAATTCCTGGCAAGTGCCGCCAGCTCTTTTATCTTTTCGAGATCCGGGTAATCGTGCGTGCGGTATAAGAACGGGATCTCCTGCCAGAAATACTCCTCCGCCACGACCTTATTCGCCGCCAGCATAAACTCCTCGATGATCTTTGTCGCCGTATTCCGGTCATACGGTACGATGTCCACCGGATGCCCCTGCTTGTCCAGCTTGATCTTGCACTCGGGAAAATCAAAATCGATCGAACCTTGTTTTTTCCGGTTCCTGCGCAATATCGATGCCAGTTCTTTCATCTGTTCGAACATCGGCACAAACTCCTGATACCGCTCTCTCGTATCCGCGTCGTGAAGGGAGACAACCGCATTGACATCGGTATAACTCATGCGTCGGTCCACACGGACTATCGATTCCCCGATGCGCGTACTCCGTATCTTCCCCTTGGCGTCATATGTGATCAGACAGCTCAGCGCCAGCCGGTCCTCTCCCTCATTGAGGGAACAGATGCCATTGGAGAGCTTATGAGGGAGCATCGGAATGACCCGGTCGGCCAGATAGACGCTCGTCCCCCGTCTGAGAGCCTCTTTGTCCAGAGGAGACCCCTCGGTCACATACTGGCTCACATCCGCGATATGCACGCCGAGTTCATACCCGCCCTCGTCCGTTTTCGAAAGCGTGATCGCATCGTCTAGATCCTTCGCGTCCTCACCGTCGATCGTCACGGTCTGGCAGTTCCTGAAATCCATCCTTCCAGCTATCTCATCCGGGGACACGGCCGACGGGATCTTCTCCGTCTGCCGCATCACTTCATCCGGGAATTCCTCCGGCAGGCCGAAGGCCCGGACGATGGATAAAATATCCACACCCGGATCATTTGCATGACCGAGAATCTCGATCACCTTTCCCTCGGGATTTTTCGTGCCATCGCCAAAATCTTCGATCTCCACCACGACTTTATGGCCATTGACGGCGCCCTTTGTCTTTGATTTCGGGATATAGACATCGCTCGTAAACTTTTCCCGGTCTACCACGACAAAACCAAACGTGTCATTTCTCATAAAGGTGCCGACAACCGTTTGGTTTGCCCTCTGCACCACCTCCGTGACCTTTCCTTCCCGCCGTTTACCGCGGCCGCCGCTCTCCCTATAGACCTGTACTTTTACAAGGTCGCCGTCGTAGGCGCTGCCACAGTACGGTTCGGGAATGAACACATCATCGTCCTGCCCTTCGATCCTCACAAATCCAAATCCGCGCGTCGTAGCCATAAACACGCCCACATCGACATGTTCCTCCGGCAGACGGTACCGGCCGCGCTTATCTGTCACGACCTTCCCCTCGGCGCACAGTTCATCTAAAATATCATACAGTTCCTGGCGCTCCCCTTTCGGGATCCGCAGGAAAACGGCCATTTCCCTCCGTTTCATCGCCTTACACTGATCATCACCGATCAGTTCATATACTACATCTTTTCTACTCTTCATCTTCGTCTTAATCCTCATTTCCTGTGCATCACGCACGATTTTTAAATGATCCGGCAAAAAGAAAACCTCTGAAAGCTTCGCTTACAAACGCTCTTCAGAGGTTATTATTTCTTACCGTTTCGTCTTTTATCAAATATCGGAATTATACCATATACTTGCAAAGCACAAGAGAAAGAATCATGAACAAAACGCCGAGCACCGTCGTGATCTTCACGAGATTTCCCTCGGTCGATCTTCCTTTGTTCTTGCTCCAGTAAGTGTCTGCCGCACCGGTCATTGCTCCGAGTCCGGAGTTTTTGCCCTCCTGCATCAGTACGATCACGATGATGGCAATACAAATAACAATATATAATACCTCGAACATTGTTTTTACTACTGTAGACATTTCCTAGTCCTCCTATTTTCTATTTTTCTGAAGAAATGGCGGAATCTTAATTCCTTCCTGAACTTCCTGGTTTTCTACGGCCGCTGCTGACCTGGGCACATTGAGCGACCTCGTCACAACCGGCATCTCCTCTGGCGCCTGCTGTTTCTGTACCGGCTGCGCCTGCGTGCGGGACTGATTTCCCATGCCGGACAAAAAGCTCGGCTTTCTCATCGGCGTATTGGCCGCCATCGCAGGATTTCCAAATATGCTGCTGGTCTTGGCACCAAACGAATTTCCAAAGGCGGAATCGCCTTTTTCCTCTAACCCCGTCGCGATCACGGTGACCATCACCGTATCCGAATGTTCTTCATCCACTTTCGCACCGAAGATGATATTGGCATCGTCGCCGGCCATTTCCTGCACATATGTAGCTGCCTCGTTTGCTTCAAGCAGGGCAATATCTCCAGATACATTTATGATCACATGGGAAGCGCCGTCGATACTCGTCTCGAGCAGCGGACTCGTGATCGCCGCCTGAACCGCGTCCAGACACTTCGACTCGCCTTTGCCGCTTCCGACACCGATATGCGCGATCCCTTTGTCCTGCATGACTGTCACCACATCGGCAAAATCGAGGTTGATGAGCGCCGGCATATTGATCAGGTCGGTGATTCCCTGCACACCCTGCTGCAGCACCTGGTCGGCCATGCAGAACGCTTCTGCCATCGACGTTCTCTTATCACTAATCTCAAGCAGCTTATCATTTGGTACGACAATGAGCGTGTCCACATGCTGCTTCAATTTGTCAATTCCTCCGAGCGCATTCGTCATACGCTGTTTTCCTTCAAACTTAAACGGCTTTGTCACAACCCCTACCGTTAATATCCCCATATCCTTGGCAATCTGGGCCACGACCGGAGCGGCTCCTGTACCGGTTCCCCCGCCCATGCCGCATGTGACAAATATCATGTCACAGCCTTTGATCACTTCCGTAAGTTCTTCCCGGCTCTCTTCCGCTGCCTTTTCCCCGACTTCCGGTTTTGCTCCGGCGCCGAGACCCTTCGTCAGCTTTTCGCCGATCTGCATGCTCAGCGGAGCCTTACAGCTGCGGAGGTGCTGCTTGTCCGTATTTACGCAGACAAACTCGACCCCTTTGATCCCTTCGTCTATCATTCGATTCACGGCATTGTTCCCAGCTCCCCCGACTCCGATCACAACGATCTTCGCGGTGGATTCTGCCTCATTGTTCATAATTTCTAACACTACAGTTCCTCCTTTTATTTATAAGAAAAGAATCTAACAATCTGAATGATCATATAAATCACAAGCATATATAATATATAATATAGTTTTTTATGGAAATAATCAAGTACAA
>CAJTTQ010000015.1:0-16576 GCA_910579145.1 uncultured Eubacterium sp. | reverse complement strand
CTTTAACCCGATAATTGGTCATATCGATCTCGCCCGAAAAATTCTGTTCCCGCGCCGTATCAAGAACGCTGGAAAGTGCCGAAACCTGTTCATCATAGCTCTCTTTCTTCCCCAAATTGACCTTGATGTCCCCGGCATACAGATAGGCGGCATTCGCCTCATTAAACACAACCTTGTCCCAAACGACCTCATAGTGCTGGAATAAATTGGCAAGATTCAGGATCTGTCCCAAAAGACCTTCGTCCTCCATCTCGATCTTTTCGTAGAGGGTGAACGTCGTCATTTTTTTCGTCTGAAATAACGGTATATCCGCCATTTCCTCATTTGTACTTTTCAATACCATCCCGTCTTTATCAAAATAGATATACTGGTTCATATAAGCAACACCCGCTATGATCTTCTTTTCATAGAGCTTAACGTGAACCTCATGTATGCCCGGATACGTGATCTCGCATTCCCTTACATAAGGCGGCACCTCCATAAATCCGAGATGATTTTTGATAAAGGAACTGATCGTATTTTTATCAAAAAAGGAACCGCACACGTCGGAAGCCACCACGTCTTCAGGATAAAACGTATTTCCCTCCACCGTAACGGACGTGACCCGGAACAAAAACAGGCAGAGTACAAGTAAACAAATAACTCCGGCCGGGACCACGATCCGCCAAGGAACATTTTTCATCATCTGACCTTCCTTTCCGCATGTATCACAGGTACAGCCGCCATCTTACCTTTAAGGGCCGCACCTTTCACATCTTGGCATGGATGCCAAGTTCATTCATTTTCTCCACCGGCCTCTCATATCCGCGCAGGATCAGATCGGAATCCAGGATACGGGTCGTTCCCTCCGCTGACGCTGCTGCCACCAAAAGCGCAGCTCCGCTCCGCAGATCTGTCGCGCATACCGTCTCACCGTGCAGCCGCGAAACCCCGCGGACACAGGCGCGCTGTTCCGCCACTTCGATATCAGCCCCCATCTTGCGGAGCTGGGAAGCAACTAAAAACCGGTTTTCAAAAACACTTTCTTCTATTATACTCTCGCCATATGATTTCGATAAGAGCGCCAAAAACAAAGACTGCGCGTCCGTCGGGAACTCCGGGTACGGGCCCGTTCGGATATACGGGACGGCACGGATCCCATTTTTACCTGAAACCCCGATCCGGCACGTCTGGAAACAATCCTCCTCCCGTATGTATTCCACGAGACACCCCGCCTGTTCCAGATATCCCCTCTCCCGCCGGAACGTATCGCCATACACATGAAACACGGCCTCTCCGCCGGTTGCCGCCGCCATCGCGGCATATGTGAGAAACACGATGCGGTCGGATTTTAACCGGTATGTCGTGCCATGAAGCTGTTTTACGCCGCAGATCAGTATCCGGTTAGTCCCCTCGCCGGACAGACGGGCCCCCATGCTTCTCAAAAAGCAGCACAATTCCACGATCTCCGGCTCCTTTGCCGCATTGCGCAGCTCAGTACGGCCGTTTCGGAGCACGGAAAACAATATGACATTTTCCGTCGCGCCCACACTCGGATACGGCAGTTCCACGACCTCTTCCCCGTCCCGCTTTACAGCGCAGCAGATTTTTCCATTTTTCTGCACCACGGACGCACCGAGTTTCTCAAACGCTGCCACATGGTAATCCACCGGCCTGGCCCCGATCGAGCATCCCCCCGGCAGGCAGATCCCCGCCTCCTGGTTGCGGCCAAGCATGCTTCCGAGAAACAGGACAGAAGCTCGGACCTCTCCCGCCGCTTTCCCGCTGATCTCGCACCCATCCGCTTCAGCGGTATGTATGACCAGCCGGCCGTCGTCCCATGTCACTTTAGCCCCGATCTCTTTTAGGATCGACGTCATGGCATCGACGTCACGTATTTTGGGACATCCTTCCAAAACAACGCTTTCTCTGCAAAGTACCGTCGCCGCTATCATCGGAAGAACAGCGTTTTTTGCTCCCTGTATGGTCAGTTCGCCGGCAGCCCTGCTGCCGCCTTCCACTTCAATAACCACTACAATCCCCCATTACATAATCTTATAATACTACTAAATTATGCAATCCAGGGATATTGGTATCATGTCTTTGTTCGTTTTTGCTGCCGCCTTCCACTTCAATAACCACTACAATCCCCCATTACATAATCTTATAATACTACTAAATTATGCAATCCAGGGATATTGGTATCATGTCTTTGTTCGTTTTTGCTGCCGCCTTCCACTTCAATAACCACTACAATCCCCCATTACATAATCTTATAATACTACTAAATTATGCAGTTAGGGAATTTTGGTATCATGTCTTTGTTCGTTTTTTGGAGATACCGAGTACCAGACCCATCTCCGCCAGGAGAATGGAAATACTCGTACCTCCGTAACTGATAAACGGCATCGGGATTCCGGTAGACGGCATCGAATTCGTCACCACCGCGATATTCATGACGACCTGTGTCGCAATGTGGATCATGACCCCGGTGCAGATCAGTCCGCTGAACAGATCCGGGGACGTGACCGCCGTGTTATAAATGCGCCAGAGTAAAAGGATGAACATGAGGATCACGATCCCGGCGCCCACCATGCCAAGTTCCTCACATATGATCGAGAAGATCATGTCGTTATGTGGTTCGGGAATGAAGCCGAGTTTCTGCATACTCTCGCCCAGCCCGGTGCCAAATACGCCGCCGGACGCGATCGCGTACAGGCCCTGTAAGATCTGAAATCCCTTTTCGTGATGCTCCACATCCCGCCAGATCTCAAACCGCTCGGCACGGAATCCCTCTCCGAAAAATATGAGCATCGCGAAACCAGCGACCCCGAGACATAAAATCCACAAATAGATCCACTTACTCCTCGCCGCCACGGCGCACATACCAAAGGCAATAATAAATATAACGATCGCCGTACTCATGTTTTCGAGCGCTACCAATCCGAGAAGAAGCCCGACCGGGATAAAGACCCGCACGACCCCGCGGAGTTTTCCCATTTCCTTCGGCGTCATCTGGATAAAGTATGCCGTAATGAGTATGATGGCAATTTTCGTGATCTCCGAGGGCTGGATCGAGAGAGGCCCGATATACAGCCACCGCCTGGCGCCATTTAACTCTTTTCCGACAAAAATGACAATGGTCTGGAGAATGGCGGCCGAAAAATAGATCACGGTCACGAAACGAAGACGGAGGGCGGGGATTTTTTTCAGGAATGCCCGGTAATTGATATTCATCACCACGAGCATGGCAGCAATCCCGGCAATGACGCCGACAAGCTGTTTTTTTAGAAAATAGGCGGCATCCCCATGTTTGATCTGCGATGTATAGGAACGCGAACTATAAATCATAAGAAGCCCAAAACCGACCAGACAAAGGGTGATCAGCAAAAGGCTGTAATCAAACGTACTCTCTTCCCGGTATGCTGTTCGTTTCTGCCCCTTCCTTCCCATGTGAACCTCCATTTCTGCCACTCCAAAAACTTACTATTCTAACTCACGAACCAATTGCTTGAACCGGTCACCGCGCTGTTCATAAGACTTAAACATATCCCAGCTCGCGCACGCGGGCGAAAGCAGCACCGCATCGCCCTCCTCCGCCAGTTCATGGGCAGCCTTCACTGCCTCCTCGAGCGTTTCCACGATCTCATACTGGAAAAAGCCGCATTCCTGTGCTTCTTTCGCGATCCGGTGTTTCGTTTCCCCGAGAAGGATGAGCTTCTTTACTTTGCCATCGAAACTCCTGATCCAGTCGGAAAAACCGCCGCCTTTATCATAACCGCCGCCGATGAGAACCGTCGGACGGTCCATCGACTGGATCCCCTTTATTGCTGCGTCAGGATTCGTGCCCTTGGAATCGTTGTAATAATCAACACCGGACACGGTTTCCACAAATTCCACCCGGTGTTCCACCGGACGAAATTCCCGCACGGTCTGGATCGCCAGTTCCTCGGGAACACCCATTTCCTGTGCGATGATAAGAGCCGCCATGATATTTTCCGCGTTGTGGCTGCCCGGCAGACGGGTTTGTCTCTGGTTCAGGAGTACGCGCCCGGACCCGGCGCACACAATATCCCCCTCCGCCGTCTGGTACAGATCCAGACACGGCTGCCCGGTAGACGGCATCACGCGATCTGGTTTCCTCCGGCTGCTGAAAAACGCGACCCGGCACGGCAGCACCGCCGCCCGTTCCCGGAGAATCTCATCCTCATAATTCAGTACGCACAGCTTATCACTGCCCTGATTTTTCGTTATATTCATTTTTGTGTCAATATAATGTTCCATCGTTTTATGGCGATTCAGATGATCCGGCGTGATATTGAGAACCGCGCTCACATCAGGCGCAAACGTATCGATCGTCTCAAGCTGGAAACTGCTGATCTCAGCAACCGTGACGGAGTCCGGTGATGTCTTCGAAGCCTCAAGCGTGTAGGGATTTCCTATATTTCCGACGATAAACGTATGCTCGTAATACGCTTTCATGATCTCTCCTACGAGAGTTGTCGTCGTCGTTTTGCCGTTCGTTCCGGTAATCCCGACGACATGACCCTGTTCCATCTGGTACGCAAGTTCAATTTCTCCGATCACCGGCACGCCGCTTTCTTTTAAAAACACTGCCAGCGGAATGTCGAGCGGTACACCCGGACTAAAGACGGCGCAGTCAAACAACGCAAACTCGCCTTCCGGGTATGTCCCCCGATAAACCGGGACATCGATCTTATCGACTTCCACATCTGGATTTCCATCATACAGGCTCACATCCGCCCCGATCTGCCTGAGCAGTTCATAGGCAGCCATCCCGCTTTTTCCCAAGCCGACTACTAATACCTTTTTATCCTTTAATACCATGTTTTCCTCATTTCCGGGCAGGCAACGGCTCCGTTACTGCCCAAACCTTTCTATTCCGCCGATCCGCACATAAACACCCTTCTCAAAATGCCATCAATCCCACTAGACACAGGATCGCCGTCAGAATACTGAACGCGGCTACGACCTGCGTCTCCGAAAAACCGCAGAGTTCAAAGTGGTGGTGGATCGGAGCCATCTTAAAGATCCGTTTTCCGTGCGTCAGTTTGAAATAACCTACCTGCAGCATAACAGAAAGTACTTCTACCAGATAAATAAGCCCAACGATCACGATAAAGAGCGGCATGTGGAGCATGAGCGCGATGGATGCCACGAACCCTCCGAGCGCGAGGGAACCGGTGTCTCCCATAAACACCCGTGCCGGATACGTGTTAAAGAGCAAAAATCCCAAAACGCCTCCCACGACTGCTCCCGTGATCGGAGCCATATCCGCATTCAGCGCCAGCGCTGCCATCGTAAAGAACGTGCCGACGATCGCAGTCACACCGGAAGCCAGACCGTCGAGTCCATCGGTAAAGTTTACACCGTTTACCGTACCCAAGACAACGATAAATACAAAGACGAAAAGCCAGTCCGGCATCACAAACGTCTGCCCTCCCGTAAACGGGATCAGGATCGATGCGTCCAGTTTTGCCACATGAAAATAGTAATATACAAAGATCGCGGTCACGATAAACTGTCCCAGCATTTTCTGCATCGGACGGAGTCCGAGCGAACGCTTCATCACGACCTTGATGTAATCATCCAGAAATCCTATGATCCCAAAACCAAGTGTCATAAAAAGCACGGGGATAATGTCTGGATATCTTCTCACATAGATCAGGGAGGTAAGGAGAATGGACACCAATATGACAAGTCCGCCCATCGTCGGCGTCCCCGCCTTTTTCAAATGCGACTCCGGCCCGTCATCCCTCACATACTGCCCAAACTTCAGCTTGCGCAGAAACGGTATGATGACCGGGCACAAAACCACGCTGATCCCAAACGATATGATTACCGGCATTAATACACTTAAATCTAACTTCACACTTAGCACCTCATTTTATCTTATTTTTATCTAACGACCATTTACTACTCATTGTACTCCATTACGGCTTCCTCCGCAAGTTAATCTTCCAAAAGATAGGGAAGAATGTTTGTATAGATCGAGGAGATCGCCGGCGCCGCGATCGTACCGCCATAATAAAGGCCCTGCGGCTCATCGATACGTACCATCGCGATCACCTCCGGGTGATCCACGGGCGCAAACCCGATACAGGAAGCAATGTACTTGCCATTGCCGCGCGGCAGCTTCTGACTCGTTCCGGTCTTTGCTCCGACGACATATCCGTCTACCGCCGCCTTTTTCCCTCCGCCGTCCGTCACGACCTTTCCGAGCGCCTCACAGATCTGTTTCGACTTCTCCTCACTTAATATGGTAGAACCGTCTCCATAAGAAAACTTCTTCATCGCCGTTCCATCGCTGCTCTCCGCCGTCACGCCAAAGTGCGGCGTAATGCTCTTGCCGCCGTTGATGATCGACGACACCGTCGTGAGCATACGGATCGGCGAGAGCTGGAATGACTGGCCGAATGACATCGTGGCAAGTTCTACCGCCCCTACATTTTCCTTTTTGTGCATGATCGTCCCCGCCTCGCCCGGCACGTCGATGCCGGTCTTTGCAAGGACACCGAACCGCTTCATTTCCTCAAACATCCCGTCCACGCCGACTCTGGCCCCGACTTCCATAAATACGGGGTTGCACGAGTTCCCGATCGCCTGGAGAAATGTCTGGGCGCCGTGCCCTGTCGTTTTGTGGCAGCGGATCCTCCGGTCTTCCACGATTTTATAGCCGGGACAGGAAAACCTGTCATCCATCGTCACAACGCCTTTTTCGAGCGCCGCCGCCGTCGTTATGACCTTAAACGTAGATCCCGGCTCGTACGTATCGCTCACCGCGAGATTCCGCCACTGGTTATTCAGGCGCTCCATCTTTTCTTTTTCCGTAAGTCCGTCGGAACCGCCATTTAACTCATACGGATTGTTCAGGTCAAATTCGGGCGCGTTTACCATCGCGTAAATTTCACCGTTCTGCGGATTCATGATAAGGATCTCCACCGTTTTCGCCTGTTTCTGCTCCAAAAGCGTATAGGCGACCTGGTTCGCGTATTTCATCACGTTCAGATCCAGGCTCGTCGTCAGTGTCCACCCGGCCACCGGCTCGACGCGGTCTTCTGCCCCGTTTTTGATCTCCGTACCGCCCGCCGTCGTCATCGTCAGGATCGAGCCGTCGATCCCTTTCAGATATTTCTCGTAGGACACTTCGAGTCCGATGATCCCCTGATTGTCACCGCCGGTAAAACCAAGCACTTTAGATGCCAGGGAGCCGTATTCATAATATCGTTTATAATCTTCGTCCACTGTCACCCCGGCCAGACGGTAGCTCCGGATCTTATCGGAGATTTCTTTTTCGACATTGGATTTTATTTTCTCACGGGAGGACACCTTTTCCACCTTTTTCCGAATGACGTCTGCCTCAATGCCAAGTTCCGAAGAAAGGACGCTGACAACCTTTTCCGGATCCTCGATCTGGCTGTGTATGACCGAGATCGTGGATACCGATACATTGCCGGCCAAAAGGTTTCCGTTCCGGTCTAGGATCTTCCCCCGTTCCGCCTTGATCGCACGCTCCCTCTCATGCAGTTCCTTCGCCATCACGCCGTAGTAATCCGCCCGGTATATCATGAGATACCCGAGTCTGGCCATCATCACGATCAGTATGAGGGAAAATACAAAAAATACCAAAAACAGATTCTGACGCTGGTATGTTTTGTGCCCGACTAGCATAATGTCACCTCAGAAACTCATATCTCTACTAATGTATTAGTTTGTTTCCGGGTATATACCGAGAAATGGCAATATCTTCTTCATGATTTTTGAAGAAAATTCTGTCGCGTACGTGCTGTGCGCCTGTTCTTCCACATTTGGCTCATCAATGATGACATAAATAACCGCCTGCGGATCCTCCGCCGGAACGCATCCGATAAATGACAAAAGGTAATTTTTTTCTTCGACCGGCCGCTTTTGTGCCGTCCCCGTTTTTCCACCGATGCTGTATCCTTTGACCTTTGCCGGGCCCGCCGTCCCCTCCTCTACGGTAGCCAACAGATATTTCCGCAGCAGGCGGCTCGTATTTTCTGACACGGTCTTCTTTACGACGACCGGTGTGACACTTTCGACAACGGCTCCGTTCTCATTTTGAACTTCCTTTACCAGATGGGGCTGATAGTAATCTCCTCCATTGACGAGAGAAGAAAATCCGGCAGCCATCTGGATCATCGTGACTGACTGCGTCTGACCGAAACTGCTCGTGGCAAGCTCGACCGGATTCAGATCCTCTCTTGCATGGATCTGCCCTGTCGCTTCTCCCGGCAGGTCGATCCCTGTCTTTTGGCCGAACCCGAAAATGTGATTGTATTTGCTGAACTGATCCCTCCCCAGCTTCGAACTGATCTGCATCATCACGCAGTTACACGATTCCATGACCCCTTTTTGCAGGGATATGTTCCCGTGCCCGGAACGCACAGAACAGCGGATGTCCGTACCCGCGATATTCATCATGCCCGGACACTCAAAATAGTCCGAATCTTTTGCCTGGCCCTCATCAAGCGCCGCAGCGACCGTAAACGGCTTAAACGTCGATCCCGGTTCATAGGCAAACGCGATACAGAAGTTCGACCACATCGCCATCAGATTCTGCGTCGCTGTCGTCTCGTCCATCCCTTCGATTTCCTCCTGTGTGTACATGGAGGACAGATCTCTCGGGTTGTTCAGATCGTACGAATTCTGGGACGCCATAGCTAATATTTCCCCGTTGTTCGGGTTCATCACCATGACTGCGATATTTTTCGTTCCCACATCCTTATTGTATTGTTTGATCAGTTTTTCAATAACCCTCTGTACATTGGCATCGATCGTAAGGACGACACTGTTTCCATTCGACGCTTTTTTTACCGTCCTCTGGAAATTCATATTGGCATCAAAATACCCGTATTCCCTTCCCGTCCTTCCATTTAACTGTTCGTTATACGTCCCTTCGATCCCATACGTTCCCTCATTTTCGGATGCCGTAAATCCCACGATATTTGAGGCGATCGTATCGAGCGGATAGATTCTCTTAAACGTTTCTTCGAACCACACTCCCTGTACATCCTTATTCTCTTTCATCAATTCCTGAAATCCAAAAACCTGCTCTTTCGTCAGCTCCCTGCACCCTTCGACATACTGGTACATGGACTTCGGATTATCCGTAAGGATCTGTTCGATCACAGTTGCATCGGCCTGGAAATACTGTGCGAGCTGCGCCACTGTTTCTTTGCGCACATCCTCTTTCGCCAGAATCGTCCTCGGCTCTAGTACCAGTTGGAACCGCCGTACACTCTGGGCTAAGATCGTATCATTCCGGTCTTTGATCGCCCCCCGGCGGTATTTCAGAACCTTATTGGTATACGACTGCTGGGCAAACACCTGTTTTTTATATCCATCCCCGTGATCCCGGTTCAGCGTATAGATTCGAAAGACCAACGCCACAAACAGCAGTAATACAAACACCAAAAAGAGAAAGAGGGTCTTTGTCATCCCTCTTGTAAATCGCTTTCTTCTTCTTTTTCTCGGTACCCGGACTCTCCTGCGGACTTCCATTCCAAATTCCTCTTTTCTTATTGATTATGCAGCCGTACCTGTGTACTCTTCTTACTCTCATATGTAAAGATCTGATCGCTTTTCGCGCTCCTCATCCCCAGTTCTTTCGTCGCCTTTTTATAAATCTCGTTCAGATCCACATTTTCCTCCAGCGCCTGCCATTCATTTGAATTTTCGGTCTCCATTTCCAATACCTCACTCTCGAGCGCCGCTACCCGCTTGCTCATATAGGTATTTTGGAATTGCAGCCGTAAATAACTATAACACACCGTAAGCGCTATGGCAAATGTGATGACGATGAACATGACGGAAACTTTGTCCACTCTCCGCTTTACATGCGGTTTTGGTCTTTTGCGCGGAGTGCCGGACGGCTCTCTTTCAATCCGTCTCGCCGGTTCTGCCTGCAGTTTCCGCGCCGCATTCCCGTATATGTATGACGTTGACCTTGTCTCTTTTACCATAGAAATCTCCATTCCTGTGCAAATCCATTCGCACTTCCCTTTAGTCTTCTTACCTTTATCCTGTCAGTTCTTATTTTTTTCAAAAATGCGTAACTTCGCACTTTTGGAACGTTTGTTTTCAGACTGTTCGTTTATCCCCGGAAGGATCGGCTTTCTTGTGATGACTTTCCCTTCAGGCATTTTCCCGCATACGCACACCGGAAAGTCCGGCGGGCACGTACATGGATGTTCTTTTTTACGGAAGAAATTTTTTACGATCCGGTCCTCTAGTGAATGAAACGTTATGATGCAGAGCCGGCCGCCATCGCTTAACAGCGACACCATATCCTCCAGCGATTCTTCCAGCACGGAAAGTTCCTGGTTCAGTTCAATGCGGATTGCCTGAAATGTTCGTTTCGCAGGATGCCCTTTTCCATTTTTCGCTTTTGCCGGCATGGAATCCCGGATGATCTCCACCAGTTCTTTCGTCGTCCGGATTTCTGTTTCCTGTCGTTTCTGTACGATACGGCGGGCGATATTCCTTGCGTAGCGCTCCTCCCCGTACCATTTGATCAGTTCGTAAAGGCGTTCCTCTTCGTACGTATTGACAATATCTTTTGCCGTCATAGCAAGGTCCTGGTCCATCCTCATATCGAGCGGCGCATCCGCCTGATATGAAAAACCTCTCTCCGGCGTGTCCAGCTGATACGAGGACACTCCCAGATCAAGCAGGATCCCGTCTACCTGATCGATCCCCATATCCCCCAAAATCTGTTTCATATGTACATAATTACTTTTTACAATGGTGGCCTTATCCCCGAATTCACTCAGCCGTTCCATAGAAACCCTGATCGCGGCAGCATCCTGATCAATACCGATAAACCTCCCGGCTTCGGAAAGCCTGCGGCATATGTTGTACCCGTGTCCCGCACCGCCCAGCGTACCATCCACATAGATGCCGTCAGACCGGATGCAAAGACCTTCGATGCACTCATTTAAAAGTACTGATACATGATTAAATTCCATTTTCTCTCTCATTCCGCCTCACAATTTCTATGTTCTCAAACCTGAAAACGATCCTGTCACAACGTCTCAGTATGACAGGCCGAGTTCCGACATGTGTTCCGCGATGTCGTCCACATTGTCAAAGTCATCGTTTTCATCCCATCGCTGTCTGCTCCAAATCTCAATCTTACTCATCACGCCCACAAAGACGATATCCTTTTCCAGTCCCGCCTTTTCCCGCAGATTCGACGGGATCAGTACCCGTCCCTGCTTGTCCACATCGCAGGGTGCAGCTCCTGCCATGAAGTATCTCTGTAATTTACGGGCTTCCTTGCTTCCCGGAAGCTCTTTTAACTGGTTGACGAAATCTTCCCATTCCTCGTTCGGGTACACAAACAGACATCCGTCCAGGCCGAGCGTCACGACAAAAGAATCCCCCAACGCTTCCCGGAATTTTGCTGGGACGATCACCCTTCCTTTTGTATCTATGCTGTGATCATAGGTACCCATGAACATACGATTTCACCAACTTCCACTTTGTTCCACTTCACTCCACTTTGCTCCACTTTTAATTAGATTTTACTCCACTTTTGGGATAAAAGCAAGCTTTTTTTGCCATACTTTTGACCCAAACTAACGTTTTCACAGTGCAAATCATCGTTTTAGATACCATATGTAGCCGAAGGATAAAAGAAACACCACATCCGGCACTAGATGTGGTGTTTATACTTTCTTTATTCTTTTCTTTATAAATGTTTATCCGTTCCTAACGTACTCCCATGACATAAATCCCGGATCACTTCGCCAGCTAAGATCAGCCCGGCAGCCGATGGGACAAATGCCACACTTCCCGGCACGCCGGCGCTCTCCCTCTGTTTGACACGGTCTTCCTTTACACGTCCGCCCTCATCGCTCCTTTTTCCCTCTGCTGCCCTTACCGGCTGTTCTTTCGAATATACCACTTTTAATCGTTCTACGCCGCGCTTTTTCAATTCCCGCCGCATGACCCGCGCTAGCGGACACACGGATGTCTGAAAAATATCCGACACCTCAAAGGCGGTCGGGTCCAGTTTGTTTCCCGCCCCCATGCAGCTTATGACTGGTACTCCCGCTTTTTTCGCCCGCACGGCAAGTTCCAGCTTTGCCGTCACCGTATCCACCGCATCTACGACATAATCATAGGAAGGAAAATCAAATCCGCCGGCATTTTCCGGCAAAAAAAAGCAATCATGGACATATACGGCTGCCTGGGGGTTTATGTCAAGTACCCGCTGCTTGAGCACCTCCGTTTTTTGTTTTCCCACGGTGGAATGGAGAGCGGCTATCTGCCGGTTGATATTGGAAAGGCTGACCGTATCATGATCCACGAGGTGCAGCGTACCTACCCCGCTCCGCGCCAGCGCCTCCACCACAAATCCCCCCACACCGCCGACACCAAACACCGCAACGGTTTTCTCACTGAGCGTTTCTACCGCCTTTTCACCTAAAAGCAAGGCACTTCTTGAAAATTCTTCTCTCATAATCCTTCTGCATGATCCTTTCTCAGGCAGATGCGAACGATGACCCATGCGCCGATCCCAACGACGGCGATCACTCCTGCCAGCACCTGCGAGACAGCGATGCCCGTCGCCCCGATCTGAAGCTGGTCTGTCCGCAGTCCCTCGATCCACACACGCCCGAGCGCATACCCGACCATGTAGAGGATAAAGATCTCCCCGTTCACCTTCTTTTTCTTCGTCAGCACTAAAATGAGCACCAATACGATCACATTCCAAAGTGATTCATACAAAAAGGTCGGATGCACCTGTATGTAGCTGACCCCGTCTGCCGTCTGCATATGCTCTCTCATCAAATCCGTTATATTCGAGGGATTCACCTGATCCACCCGGAGGCGCATCGCAAAAAGATTGTCCGTATATTCCCCAAAGGCTTCCCTGTTGAAGAAATTTCCATACCGGCCGATGATCTGCCCTAATACAAGTCCTGCCACCGACGTGTCGGCCAGCAGAAAGAAATTCTGACGCTTTACTTTGCAATACACGACCGCCGTAATGATGGCCGCAATGACGCTTCCATACAGCGCCATACCGCCGCCCCGCGTATTGAAGATCTGCCAGAGATCGTTCTTATAAGAATCCCAGCTAAAAGCGACATAATAAAGCCTGGCCCCGATCAGCGAAAACACGATGGCATACAGGGCAAAATCAATGTACGTCTCCGTTTTCTGCCCCGTCCTCTTCGCCTGGACGCAGACGATCCAAAGTCCCGCCATCATACTGAGCGCCATGATGATACCATAACAAGCGATCGTAAATCCTCCGATCGTAAATCCTTTTGGCAATTCTGATATATAAATTCCTATATTGGGGAATGCAATGTCTGCTGTCTGCATTTTGATCCTCTCTTTCTTTTTTTACACATTGAACCGGAACAGCACCACATCGCCATCCTGTACGACGTATTCTTTTCCCTCGGAGCGGACAAGTCCTTTTTCCCTCGCTCCATTGTAACCGCCGTTCTCAACGAGATTCTCGTAGCTGACTACTTCGGCCCGGATAAATCCCCGCTCGAAATCGGTGTGGATCTTGCCTGCCGCCTGCGGCGCCTTCGTCCCTTTGGTGATCGTCCAGGCTTTCGTCTCCTGCTCACCGCTCGTCAGGTAACTGATCAGCCCCAGTATCCGGTAACTGGCCCGGATGAGTTTTTCCAGCCCGGACTCCGCCAGTCCCAGATCCTCGAGAAACATTTTTTTCTCGTCCTCATCCAGTTCGGCGATTTCCTGCTCGATCTGCGCACAGATGACAAACACCTCGGACTTTTCTTCCTTCGCGAACTCCCGCACCTGCGTTACCTGTGTATTTGAGACCCCGTCGTCCGCCAGATCGTCTTCTGCCACATTTGCCGCATAGATGACCGGCTTCGCCGTCAGCAGATTGTATTCGCCAAACCAGCTCTCTTCATCTTCGTTTTTGCATTCGAAGTTTTTCGCCAGATGGCCCTCTTCCAAAAAGCTTTTCAGCCGGTTGAGCATGTCCACCTCGCCCGCCAGCTTTTTATCGGCCCTCGCCGCCTTCACGCTTTTTGCGATGCGCCGCTCCAATATCTCGATATCGGAAAAGATCAGTTCGAGATTGATCGTTTCGATGTCGCGAAGCGGGTCTACATTTCCGTCCACATGGACGATATTGCTATCCTCAAAGCACCTCACAACGTGTACGATCGCGTCCACCTCGCGGATGTTGGATAGGAACTGGTTCCCCAGTCCTTCTCCCTTCGAGGCCCCTTTCACCAAGCCGGCAATGTCCACGAATTCGATCGCCGCCGGCACGATCTTTGCCGAATGGTGCATCTCGCCGAGTACTTCGAGGCGCTCGTCCGGGACAGGGACGACACCGACATTGGGGTCGATCGTGCAGAATGGATAGTTCGCGGATTCTGCGCCGGCTTTTGTCAGGGAGTTAAAAAGTGTGCTTTTTCCTACGTTGGGGAGTCCTACGATGCCTAGTTTCATTTTTCTATATTCCTCCTTAGAAATTCCTTATTTTATAGGGGTTTCGCATTCTCAAGGTTGCGTTACGTACCAATTTACGTACCAATTTTTCTAAACCACCTTGAGAGAAGCCGCAATTCTTTCAATTTCTTTTTGCTTCTCATCCTCTGTTGTATGAACATATAAATTCATTGTAATACCAATGTTAGAATGCCCCAAAATCGTTTGTAGCGTCTTTGGTTTCATACCAGCCTCAATGCATCTGGTTGCAAAGGTATGACGCAGCACATGCATCGAAAATCTGGGGATTCCTATTTTTTCACATCGCTTAAATAGCATAGTATCATAAGTGCTATTCTTTACAGGAGTGCCTTTCTTACACAAGAAAATATACTCTGCCCATTCCATAGGAATAACTTTGAACCCCGCATTTTTCTGTTTCTGCCGTTTCAAAATCTCAATTGCCTCGTCTGTCAATGGAATAGTTCGGTAACCGGATTTGCTCTTTGGCTCCCCTACTCTCCATTCACCGACACTATAGCGATACTCCATAGAACGGTTAATCGTCATTGTTCGATTCGCAAAATCTATATCTGCCCACTTCAACCCTACAAGCTCGCCTGTCCGAAGACCAGTCTGTAATAAGAATTTGTATTGATTCTCATACGCATTTCCCTCAATACCTTTTACAAACTTTCTCTGCTGATCCAGAGTTAGTGCTTCTTTCTTTTGAGAGGGCTTTCCAATATCCGATTTTACCATACCATTACATGGATTCTTCATAATTACATCATTTTGATATGCATAATCCAACATATTATATAAAGCAATCCTCGTCTGATATATAGTGGTTGTCCGATAGCCCTCATCAGCCATCCGATTCATAATCAACTGGCATTGAATTGGTTTTACTTCTGAAAGAAGTAACTTTCCAATCACAGGATTGATATTACGCTCAAATCGCTCTGTATAATTTCTAACTGTATTAGGACGAACGGTTCTTTTCTTCATGCTAATCCAGTAGTCAAACCATGCTTTAACCGTCATTTCCTCTGGAAAATTTATATTACTGTGTTCATCTTGATATTGTGAATCTGCCAACCACTGTCTGCACTCTTGTAATTTTCGGAATAATTTCTGTTTACGTTTCCCATGCTTTGTAGTATACCTGCCAACATAGAATTCGTCTGACCTTTGGCTTATTCCTACGCCCAGCTCCTTTCCTCGTAAATCTTTACCCATCGGGCAACAGCTCCTTTCTGTCAAAAGAGCCTTAACACCACCTTAGAGTGTACCATATAAAGGCTCAAAAGTAAAACGCTAAATTTCTATATTATCAGAAATAAACTTCTCAAATTCCTTTCTCTTAATTAGTTTCTTCCTGCCAATATAGATAACAAACGGACAATTTGGTGTCTTTGCCAGTTCATCTATCTTGTTCATTCCAATACTGCTATAAGCTGCTGCCTCTTCAATAGTCATACATGCCTTCTCCCATATCGGAACTTCTTTCTTTTTCTCCATAATATTTTTCCTTTCTACTTCAAAAATTCTGCCCCTTCCTGATGCCTGCGGCGAACAGGTCCATAGAAATCCCATCTCCCCGCCTTCACTGTGGCCGGGCTGCGTATTACAGAAGTATCATTATCCCCCTGGCATGTCTCTGCGTTATGGAAGTGCCGCTTCCATATCAGTGCTCCTGGTTCTGCCTGCCAGACAGACGGATAACCGCTCGGTGTCAGGGTAACGTATCAGTTGAGGCTGTTTGGTTGTCAAGGTTCATGGCACAGGGATGCCTATACAAACAAAGACATTTTAGTTCCCCATATTTTCAACCCCAGCATAAAATTTTTAAGTAAAATAATTACACCGTCCTGAAGAGTCAGGTTTCTCCCAACCAATATCACAATGGAAATTTCCCGATCTGTAATGCGATATGTATCATCAGGTACTGTTTCAAATCCTCATCCAGATTCCCATTGAGATAACTGTTCTTTTCAATCAGCGGCATATAAAGTTCCAGTATCTTCTCCAAATCCTCATGGTTCCCAGACACTGCCCCTGTCAGAATGGAACGAAAGTCTTCCTTACTCATTCTCCCCACCACCCTTCTCTA
>CAJTTQ010000014.1:22394-43925 GCA_910579145.1 uncultured Eubacterium sp. | reverse complement strand
TTTTTCTTATCATTAAATGATTTTGTTCCAAGTTCACTGTTATGTCCCGTAATAGTCAAATTACCGAGCGACGAAAAACAATCAAATCATCTTAAAATACCTTAACGCATCTTCAATCAATAGTTCTTTCTCAGGTGGACATTGCGGTATTTTTTTCTCATTATCCCTTGCCTTGTTATAACAATTTCTTTCAATAATTCCATATTTCTGTTTCACCTGCGCAATATACAGTGACGAAACCTTTATTCCGTGCCTTTCTAAAATATAATCCTTGATTTCCTCATAGGTTGCTTTACTCTCCGCCGTAGTTAAATCCATCTCGCTCATTTTCAATTCCACTTCTATAGTCTGCTTTGCATGAAGTTTGGAAAGCAAACAGATAACTTCCACATGCCCCCCCTGCGGAAACATATCGCAAGCCCTCACCTTCCTCACCTCATACCCAAACTCCCCCAACACCCTGACATCCCTCGCCAGCGTCCCCGGATCACAACTCACATACACAACCCTCTCCGGCGCCATCTCCCGGATCGTATCCAGCAGCACCCCGTCGCACCCTTTCCTAGGCGGATCGACCACGATCACGTCCGCAGCCGACCTCCTCTCCCTCTCCATCCCAGGCATTACCTCTTCCGCCCTGCCGCAGAAAAACTCCACATTCCTGATCCCGTTCAACCGGGCATTCTCCCTCGCATTCGCAATCGCCTCCGGTACAACCTCGACGCCATAAACCATCTTCGCCCTCTGCGCCAGAAAAAGCGAGATCGTTCCAATCCCGCAGTACAGATCCCACACCGTTTCCCTGCCGGATAACCCCGCAAACTCCAAAACAGTCCGATACAGCTTTTCCGTCTGCACCGGATTCACCTGATAAAACGAACGTGGAGAGATACGGTAACGGATCCCGCCAATACAGTCCTCTATGTATTCCTTCCCCCAAAGAAGCTCCATCCTGCTGCCTAAAATAACATTCGTCTTCTCCGTATTATAATTCACTAAAACGCCCGTCATCCCCTCCACGCCCTTCAGTCTCTCGACCAGCCTATCATACGCCTTCCTCTCCGCCACTTCTTCTTTCACAACCAGACAGGCCATGACCTCGTTCGTATAAAATCCCCGCCGGATATAAACATGGCGAACCACTCCCTGATGCCGTTCCTCATCATAAGCCGGTATCCCATCCTCCCGCATCCAAGCCAAAACTGCGTCCAAGATCTCTTTCATACACCGGTGCTGTATCACACAATCGGTGACCGGAATGATACTGTGGGTCCTCCCCGCATAAAACCCTGCCGCCGGACGAAACACCCCGTCTTGCCCTTTGCGCATCTGTACGGGAAACTGCGCCTTATTCCGATAATGCCACGGTTCTTCCATGCCTATGATCGGCAGCCACCGGGCTCCGGCCTGGCATCTCTCCCCCGCTTCAGCTTCTATCCGATCTCTCCCCTCCGCTTCCTTCGCCGCCACTTGATCTATCCGTTCTTCCTCTTCCCCCGGCGTTCCTGGCACACCCCTTCCCACCCCGCCGATCCTCTCCAGACAGTCCCGGACTTTCTTCTGCTTGTACTTTAGCTGCTTCTCGTACGAGAGATGCTGCAGCGTACACCCGCCGCATTGTCTTGCCACCGGACACCTTGGCTCCACACGCCCCACATCACACGTTTCCCCCGCTAAAATGTCAAGCAGCTTCGCAAACCCATAATTTTTCTTGCACTTCATCACCTTCGCGCGGACCGTCTCACCCGGAAGTGCATCCTTGACAAAAAGAGCATAGCCATTCACATGGCCGATGCCCTCTCCGTTATTTCCTAAATCATCTATTGTAATGATAATCTCCTGATTTTTCTTAAACTCCATATACTCCTCCGGATGTCTGGCGCAAATTACTCTCAAATCTGCGGTCAAAACCGAGCCATTCCATATTGTCCCCAGCCTGGTTAAAAACTTCCGTCAGCGTCTGTAGTTTCGCATCCGCGTTATCCGCCAAATGCAGCGCCATTGCCTCCATCAGCGCCGGCACTTTCGGGGAACCGAATTCAAGTTTGCCGTGATGGGCTAAAATGCAGTGAATCAATTCATGCTCCATTTTTTTCGGGAAGCCCTCGATCCGCGAAATAGCCGTAGTCAGTTTTTGGGCGCCGATGTAAATGTGGCCTAAAAGCTGTCCGGCGTCGGTGTAATCGTTGCGCGGGAACGAGGCGATCTCGTCCATCTTTCCCATGTCGTGGAACAGCGCCGCCGTAATAAGCAGGTCACGGTGCAGGCGCGGGTACGCCTGACAGAAAAAGCTGCACATGTTTGTCACGCTGAGCGTGTGTTCCAAAAGGCCGCCCATAAAGCCGTGATGAACGCTTTTCGCTGCGGAATGCTTCTTAAACTCACGAATAAAGGACTCATCCTCAACAAAAAAAGTAGTAAGAAGCCGGTTCAGGAACGGATTTTTTACGCTGTCCACATAGGACATGATTTCTCCAAACATCTGCTCCACGTCTTTGGTCGTAGCGGGGATGTAGTCCGCCGGATCATACTCTCCTTCTTCACTTTGGCGGAGACGGGAGATATTCATCTGTATATTTCCCTGAAATGTCGTTACCATGCCTTCACAGTAGACATAATCAAGTGCTTCGAAACTTGCGATACCGTTATTAAGATCCCATATTTTCGCATCCACGATCGCCGTCTTATCCTGCAGCGTCAGGGAGTAATATGTCTTTCCCGCTTTTGTCTTTAATACCTGTTTCGTCTTGCATAAATAGGTGCCGACAAGTTTCTGTCCTTCCCTGTAATCCTTCAAATAATACATTGCCCCAAACCTCAACCTTTCTATTTTGCCTTCGCCGTAACGGTCACATATGGCCCGTAGACCGTTTTGCCGCTGACTTTCTTAAACGAACGAACTTTATAACTATATTTCATGCCGCGTACGAGCATTTTGCAGCGGTAACCCGTCGTCTTATTTTTCTTGATCGTTTTTACCCTGTTGAACTTTGTCTTAAAGCCTTTCACATGGACTTTCATATATACCTGATAACCGTTCACATTTTTATCACGGCCCCATCTGACCTGAATGCCGCCGCGGATCCCCTTGGCCCGCACCTTTTTCAATTTGGCAGGATTCATCGTGACCACGGCTTCTTTGGAACCAATTCCCTCGATGCTGTCACCGTTTGCCGCCGTAAACACCGGATGGATCCGGTATGTATATTTTGCTCCCGGCTTCAATCCCTCGTTTACATAAGAGACAGCCGTTATATTCGCAGCATCGGCATACTGCCCTTTTCCCTGCTTGCGGTATAAATGATAAGATACGGCGCCGTTGACAGCGTCCCACGTCACGGTTGCGCGCTTTAACCCGGCAGCTTTCTTTATCGTAACTTTAGCCGGGCCGTCCAGCGGATGGAATGGAAGTCCTTTTAAAGACGCGTAGGCATTTGCCTTGCCGCCCGTCTTTCCCCATACTTCCACACTGGTCACTGTCGAGAACATGCTCGCTCCCTGAAACTCTGTATCGCCTAATACAACGATATTTTTTAAATACGGACATTTTGTAAATACGCCATCTGCCACGGCTGCTACCGTTTTCTTCCTGATCTGTGCAGGAATATAAAGCGTTGTTACACCTTCGTCTCCATTATACCCCGTGATCGTGCAGGTTTTATTCAACGCGTTTTCAGTTGTCACAAAAACATTTTCGTCCTTGATCACTTTGTTGCCGGTAAAAGCGGGTAACTGCGTCGGCACAGCGGTTTCTGTTTTATCTGTATCAATCGATGGTGTTGCCGTCGGTACGATCGATGGTATGGCAGTCGACGCGGCGGGCGTCGCACTTGCTTTTTCTGGCATGGCAGTCGCTTCCCCCGGTTTTGCTGCTGCCCTTTGCGGCATAGACCCGTACAGCTGGTCAAGTCTCTGCTCCGTATCCGCACAAACACGATTCTTTTTCGTCATTTCCTCCGTAGAAGCTTCTGCACTGACAGATGCAAGTCCCACGACCATCGACAGGCACAGCATGGCACAAATCCACTTCTTCATTTTCAATCATTCCTTTCCACATTCATACATTATAGATGGTGAGGCCCAAAGGTATACCGCCCCGTAAGCCTCGTATTCTCCCAGCTCTCGTTCCTCTATCCCAAAATAAGCATAGAGATGCTTAATTAGTATATCACGTACTACCTGATTTTTCAACTAACAAATACAACCATTCATCCCGTTTTTCGGCCAAAAGTACCGGATCCCACAAAAAAATATTTCGAGAAATCATTGTAACCCCTGATTTTCTGTGATAGAATGGACAAAGAAGCATGGAGATAAACAAAAATTCGTGTGAAGAAATGAGGAGTATTGTGAATAAGAAAGTATGCAAAACATTAGAATTTGATAAGATAATAAACATGCTGACCGAAGAAGCCGACTCTCCACTGGGACGAGAAAGTGCCAGACATTTACGGCCGCTGTCAAATAAAAATGAGATCATTGCGCTGCAGGCGGAAACAACCCACGCCCTGACGAGGATCTTCCACCACGGCGCCCTGTCTTTTCATGGCCTTACAGACATCCGCCCGAGCCTCGTCCCGCTCTCGAAAGGCGGTACGCTTGGCGCGGGAGAACTGCTGCGCATCGGCGCTCTCCTAGATGTGACGAAACGGGCGGTCGCCTTCGACCAGAAAGATGAGGAAACAGACTTTTTATCCGGCCGATTTGCCGGGCTTCAGGGTTTTCCTGAAATCAACCGCGAGATCAAAAGATGTATCCTCTCCGAAGAGGAGATCAGCGACGACGCAAGCAGTGAACTGAAACGGATCCGAAGACAGATCAAAAGCACGAACGACAAAGTGAGGGAGCAGTTAAACGCCACCGTAAACGCTTCGTCTGATATGCTGCGGGACAACATCGTCACAATGCGCGGCGGAAGATACTGCCTGCCAGTCAAAAAAGAATACAAATCCACGTTCCAGGGCATGATCCACGACCAGAGCTCCACCGGATCCACATTCTTTATCGAACCAATGGCCATTGTCAAGCTAAATAACGATCTCGCCGAACTCGCCATGAAAGAGCAGGATGAGATTGAAAAAATCCTCGCTTCGATCAGCAGTTTGTGCGCGCCGGAGACAGAAGGGCTCGAGAGAAATGTCATCTTGCTGGCAGAACTGGATTTTATTTTTGCCAAGGCAAAATTATCTAAAAAAATGCAGGGAAGCGAGCCGGACTTTACCCAAAACTACATTTCCATAAAAAAAGGACGCCACCCTCTCATCCCGCGGGACAAAGTCGTGCCGATCGATGTGACACTCGGGAAGGACTTTCGCCTTCTGATCATAACCGGACCAAATACCGGCGGAAAAACCGTTTCTTTGAAAACGGTCGGGTTATTTACGCTGATGGGACAGTCTGGACTTCATATTCCGGCATTTGACGGCTCATGTCTGCGCGTTTATGAGGAAGTGTATGCTGACATCGGGGATGAACAGAGCATCGAACAAAGCTTAAGTACGTTTTCTTCCCATATGACAAATACTATTTCCATCCTCAGCCGGGCAAACAGAAACTCCCTTGCCCTTTTTGACGAGCTGGGGGCCGGGACGGATCCGGTCGAAGGCGCAGCACTCGCCATTTCCATCCTCGACAATTTGCGGAACCGGCATGTGACCGCTATGGCGACGACCCACTACAGCGAGCTTAAAATCTATGCGCTCTCGACTGAACAGGCGGAAAACGCTTCCTGCGAATTTGACGTGGAAACGCTGCGGCCGACCTACCGCCTTCTGATCGGAGTTCCCGGTAAGAGTAACGCCTTTGCCATCTCAAGTAAGCTGGGACTCCCGCAGGAAATCATTGATAAAGCGAATTCGCTCGTGGACGACGACGCGAAATCATTTGAAGACGTCGTAACTGGTCTGGAGGAGACAAGGAAAGAGCTTGAAGCCGAACGGCAGAAAGCCGCCTCCTACCGCGAGGAAGCCGAGCGGCAGAAGAAAAAATGGCAGGAAAAAAATGAGCGGATCGATAAGGCAAAGGACAAAATAATGCGCCGCGCCAACGAGCAGGCCGATGAAATACTGCAAAAGGCAAAAGATGTGGCCGATGAATCCATCCGCAAATATAATAAATGGATGGCCGGCGGCGGCTCCACGAAAGAGATGGAACAGCAGCGTTCCGCCATCCGCGAAGAATTGAAACGAACCGGCGAAAAACTGGAATCAAAATCCCGGAAAAAGCGCCCGGCCTCAGCTCCTGACAGCCTTTCGGTCGGCGATCTCGTTATGGTACACTCTCTCGGCGTAAAGGGCGTCGTCAGCACATTGCCAAACACGAAAGGAAAACTCTTTGTCCAGATGGGCATTATGCGCTCCGAGGTCGATCTGAGCGATCTGGAACTGTTAGAAGAAGAAACGCTGCAGGTTCGGAAAGAAAAAATAAGGGAACGTTCTGGCGCGGGCAGTATAAAAGCATCAAAATCAATGAGTGTTTCCACCAGCATCAACCTCATTGGAAAAACGGTCGATGAAGCAATCCCCCTCTTGGACAAATACCTGGACGACGCCTACCTCGCCAGGCTCCATCAGGTCACGATCATTCACGGCGTCGGGACAGGCGCCCTGCGCAACGCCGTTCAGTCACACTGCAAACGGACCAAATACATCGAGTCGTACCGCATCGGTGAATACGGAGAAGGCGGCTATGGCGTGACGATCGCAGATTTTAAATACTGACTAGCCAATATATGACCCGTTATTTTTGAGCTGACATATCATGAGAAAGGAAGGTAATCATAATGGCAGATAAACAGAGGATCCTGATCGTAGACGACGATACGAACATCGCCGAGCTGATCGAATTGTATCTTACAAAAGAATGCTTTCAATGCGAACAGGCGCATGACGGCGAAATGGCATTGAAAAAGCACACCTCGTTTCAGCCCGACCTCATCCTGCTGGACATCATGCTGCCTGGCATCGACGGATATGATGTGTGCCGGGAAATCCGAAAGACTTCCTCGGTTCCGATCATTATGCTCTCGGCCAAAGGAGAAGTATTTGACAAGGTCCTCGGCCTTGAGCTCGGAGCAGATGACTATATCATGAAACCGTTTGACTCGAAAGAGCTGGTAGCGAGGGTCAAAGCCGTGCTCCGCCGCTACCATCCGGGCGGGCCCTCCTCCGCAGAAACCTCACCGTCCACAGGCGGCAAAGCTTCAATCCAGTACAAAGACCTCACCGTCAGCCTTTCGAACTACTCCGTCACCTATATGGGTAGTCCGATCGAAATGCCTCCGAAGGAACTCGAACTATTATACTTCCTCGCCACACATCCAAACCAGGTGTTTACGAGAGAACAGCTCTTAGACCGCATCTGGGGGTATGAATACGTCGTTGATACGCGCACCGTCGATGTCCACATCAAACGGCTCCGTGAAAAGATAAAAGATCACGAGGAATGGTGTATCGCCACCGTCTGGGGCATCGGATATAAATTTGAGTTAAAGAGAGGATGAGCCGGTTCATGAAAGGAATACGACTGACATTTGGTAGAAAGCTGACACTGTTATACATTCTGATCTTTTTCTCTTCGTATTATGTCACACATACCATCGGTTTTACGATCATACAGAACAAAGTGCTGACGGAAATCATGAACAACCCAGACCTTGATGTCTCCTTTGCGCCGTCCCGTATCCACTATTACTTCAACGTGCTGGACGGCGCCCTGTTTTTAATGGCAGCCGTTCTGGCTGTCTGCTTCCTCCTCATCTACGCGATCAATATCATTCCGATCAGAAAATTGTGCAACGCGGCAAAAAATTTTTCGGTCAACCGCACAAATCCACCTATTTATATTCATACAAACGATGAGTTCCAGGAACTGGCAAACGCGCTGAATATCATCGGAAGGGATTTAAATAATTTTGATGAGTACCAGCGCGCCTTTATCTCCAACATTTCCCACGACTTCCGCTCACCCCTTACCTCGATCCGCGGCTATGCCCAGGCAATGCTCGACGGAACGATCCCCTACGAAGCACAGGAAAAATATCTAAACATCATCCTGTCTGAAACTGATCGCCTGACCAACCTCACATCAAATCTGCTGGAGCTAAATTCATTTAACCGGGAAAGCGTTCTCCTTGATTTAAAAAATTTCGACATCCAGCAGACCATTATCCAGACCGTCAACACGCTGGAAGGTACGGCCGCCAAAAAAGAAATTACATTTATACTGGATTTCTGTGCCAAAAAAGAACTGTTCGTAAACGCCGATGAGGGAAAGATCCATCAGGTTCTATACAACCTGATTGACAATGCTGTGAAATTCAGCCATTTTCATTCAGATGTGAAGATCGGAACGAGAAAAAAAGGGGAAACCGTTTTTATCTCTGTGAAAGATTCCGGCATCGGAATCCCGAAAGAATCGCTGGGAAAAGTGTTTGACCGTTTTTACAAAACGGATCTCTCGAGAGGTAAAGATAAAAAGGGAACCGGACTGGGCCTGTCCATTTCCAAAGAGATCATCACTTCCCACAAACAGACGATCAACGTTGTCAGCACGGAGGGCGTCGGGACAGAGTTCGTATTTACATTAAAGAAAGGCGTCAGCTCCTGACCGGCAGGCGTCGCTCACTGTTCCCGAAGCATGCTGCGGTACTGTCCGGGACTCACCTGATAAAATTTTTTGAAAGCATTTGTAAAATGTTCTATAGAAGAATACCCCGTCCTATTACTAATATCCGTTATTTTGAGCGTGCTGTTTCGCAGCAGCGTCTCCGCGGCCGCCATGCGCGATTCCAGTTTCATAGCAGAAAATGATTTGTTATAATATTTTTCCAACAACCGCTGCGTCTGCCGCTTACTGAGTCCGATCACAGCCGCCAGCTGTTCCAGCGTAACATCCGCGTAGCGGCAGAGAAAGATTTCGTCTATGACTAGCAGCGTGTTCTCTTCCTGCAGCATATTTACATCAATCGTCTTCGTCGGAGACGGCAGCTTTCTCTCCACCGGATACTTGTCGGCGACAAAAAGGCGCACGCATTCGATCAGAAGCTCCGAGAGGAGCAGCGGAATCTTCTGCGCAAATCCGTAATTACTGTTCGTCGTCTCTTCTAAAATCGCATGAGACAGCGCCCGGATCTCCTCACTGGCATCGCCTACCCATCTGTCGTGCTCCATAAACGTCCGAATCAGCGGACTCTCTGTCTGTTTCTCCGACATTAGGAAAAAAAGCCCGAATTCAGTCAGTGGTTCCGACTCGTCCGGGAGCTGCTCGTGCGAAACATTCGGCCCCGTCATATAAAGCACACCGGGGGCCAGCGCGTACGGCTGGTTTCCCATGATCACGCTACCCTTCCCGTCTGTCACATAGTGGAGTTCAAATGCGTTCTTACCGTGGGAGTGGCGCGGGAGCGGTTCTGAAAAGCGGCGGTAGCTGATCATCGGGACGTGGATCATGATGTCCTCGAAGGAAAACTGGTAGTTTGTTATTTTCATGTAGAGCCTCCTTGGAATATCAGCAGCTTTATAAATGACAGATAGACCTCGATACTCTTTATTTTATTTTCACTGTTTTAGCTGCACCCTTTTTCCTCAACCACTTCTGATAAGTTTTCTTTTGTGTTTTGGGGACTTTAATCACAGCTTTCCCATGTATTCCATTGAATGCCTTTGCCCCAATGGAGTTATTTTTCAGTTTTTTTGACTTGATCGTAATGGACTTCAGCTTTCTGCATCCATAAAAAGCTTTTTTCCCAATCTTAGTTATATTTTTTCCAATCGTAACTGATTTTAGTTTCCTGCAGCCTTTAAAAGCTTGATCCGATATTGCATTTACTTTATATGTTACACCGTCAAGCGTAACAGTTGCCGGAATGACAACTTTCGTTGCAGCCGTGTTTTTCGCTTTATAAAATGCTACCGTTTTATTCTGGCTGCTCACCTTATACGATACCTTGTTCTTTGAATCCCCCAAAACGGTTCCAACAGAAGGACTTGTTTGTTTTTTGTCATCCACCGCATCTGGCACCATTGGCTTTGTTGGATTTTCCGGCACCTGGGTCGGAGAAGCACTCGCTGTCTCGTTTGGCTTTTTGCTTTCCTCTGGAGTTGGACCCGCCGTCTTTTCTGGCTTTTCACTTTCCGCTGGAATCGGACCCGCCGTCTTTTCTGGCTTTTCACTCACCACTGGGATCGGACTTTCTGTCACCTCTGGCTTTTCGCTTGCCATCGGACTCGGAATCCCGGTCACCCCTGGCCTTTCACTTCTCATCGGCGCCGGACTCGCTGTTACCTCCGGCTTTTCGCTTGCCACTGGACTCGGAATCCCGGTCACCTCTGGCTTTTCACTTCTCATCGGGGCCGGACTCGCTGTCACGTCCGGCTTTTCACTTGCCTCCGTCGTCGGTCTTATGTTCGGTCGATCACTGGCGGTAGCAGTTGACAGCACGGGGGGAACTGTAGCTCCCTGGGTAGGAACAGGGGAATTCGGCACAGTCTTTTTTCCCTGCGCAGAGACTGTTCCCGCATATGACCAGACGGGAGTAGATGTGTCATCTGATGAAGCCTTCAGGTTCAAATGCAGAACGGGCCGAACACCAAGATTCGCACCATAGACATAGCTGCCGCCCCGGCCCACATGGCCGTTTTCGTTCACAAGGGCTGCACGAATATTATCTTCACCAGGCGAACGGAGCCACCAAGTGCTATTCCCATCCGAACTTGCAGCGACAGATTCCCCCTTCCCAATCACATAATCAGTAGCCTTTGCCTCTCTCGTTTGCGTCTGATTCGTCTTCAAAATAAATCCATAAGCCGGAGTCATCGCTTCTTCTATTGATAGCAGATACACCTGATCGGTCGTATCGTTGCCGCCTTCTGCATCAAATATAGGGTTATCATCATTTACTACATATGATGTATAAATGGCCCGCTTTTCCTCTAACGTAAATGCCGTATCAAGAAAACCGCTTCCGCTATAATCAATTCCTCCCTTATTGGCTTCCGTCCCATAGCCGTTCAGCCAGCTCCGCAGTGTACTTGTCTCCCATTTAGCAGCACTGCCCATCGTATTATCGTATAACCCTATATCAAGGCTCTTATCGGCGAGCAGAAACGCATCATCCCGTCCACAGACAGCACCCTCCATTTAATCGGCTGCTTTTCATCTTCCTGATCCGCCGTCCCATTCCCATCCGTATCTTCCTGCCAGTAGTTTCCAAAATAGACGCAGTCCCATGTCACCGTCCCGTCGCTGTCTGTTCTCGGATTATCCAGTTCAAGACTCCCCCGGTCCGTCTGTTCCGCTTTACTGACCGTCTGATTTTTCGTTGGCAGCAACCCAATGAAAAGGGCACTTATTACCAATAGAGCCAACTTGCGTTTTACTTTTTGTTTCATCTTAAAATCCCCCTTGTCACAAACCTTTAGTTCTAGCGGACCCATATCCCGGTAATCGTTACTCCTTCCAAAGGATATCCATAAGAAGGCCCCTTTAGCACTAATTTTGTCGCCAGCATATTTTTGCTATTGTGCCAATTTGTATGTTGTAAAACAGTTTGAATACAAAATGGATTTCTCCTGAGGAAAAATTCATCCCCATTTCCACTGTCTCCACCAACGCCCACAGAACCTTCTGTAAAATAATACTGTTCTGTCATTGTTTCATTGACATCATTTGCTAACCAAAAACGAAATCCGGTAGATGAATCTGAAAGAGAGCCGCGGACGATAATCTCGATCTCATCCCCTACATTTTCAAGTGCTTTAGGAATCGGAATCGTCCCGGAGTCCACTTGATCCAAATATAATTGATCTCCTTCTTCCGTATCATGCGTATTATCACCCGTACTACAAAGAGACAGATCCAGCTTGATCCATCCCTCAGGATCAGGTGTCACCCCCGGATCCGGTGTCCACATTGGCTTAGCTGTTGGTTTTTTCGTCGGCTTAGCTGTTGGTCTCGGCGTTGGTTTTTGCGTTGGTTTCGATGTCGGGATATCCGGGCGGTCGCTAATATCTGGACTAGAACCCTCTGCCGTTTCTGAAAATGACCACGAAGCAACTTTGTAGTCATTACCCCTGAACACAAAATACACATCATGCTTTCCCGTTACCGTTCTCGTTGCCACGCTCTGATAGACATACTTTCCATTTGTATTACCGGAAATGTTAATAGCGGCAACCTGGTTTTCCGCCTTCGTCGGACTGTCGATAAACAATTCGATCCGTCCCACACCGGAATCTGAAACATACTCTACTCCAAAATTGTTCAGGCCGCTTGCACCAAAATCAACACCCCGGATACATGACCAGTCACCGGTATCAATTTCATCCAGCACCATCGGGGAACCATTGATCGAACCCGCCACCATCCTATCGTCCCGTGTAGACTTCACGCCGGCACTGGATGCCGTCGTCGTGGCATTGATATACTTTACCGAACCATCTTCATTTTTGTAAGGTTCAAAGTCCTCGATCTGGGATGCGCCTTCATAAGAAGGTTCCGCGGAAATCGCATCCGTCTTTTCATCTACCGTAATTTCATCCACATGAAGGTTTCTGTAGTCCTTTCGATCACGGAACAATGTGTTGCCGAGCACCGTTGAGTGATAGAACATGTACTCATGTCCTTTAAACGACTGCATATGATGATGGTTGTTATAGGTCTGACCGTAAATGGAACTCGGGTTGTTTATGATCGTTCCCAAATATTTCAGATCATCCTTGCTATCCTGTTTATCTGGATCAAATGTAATGTTCATCGGGTCTTTCGACACATAGCATGCAATCTGTCCTGCACCGATCGGAGCAAGGGCTCCCGGCGCTTTTAATGAACCCGGCACCCAAAAATTTGTAGTGTAAGAATAAAAATATTTTCCATGAAACCGGTTGATCTCGCTGTCCTCGAACATATAATAAGCATCCAGTTTCTGCGGATCGCCATCCAGAAGAACCTTACCCGTCCCCTCTTCGAATTTGATCTTGCAGACACGGCCGGTCTGCGGATGAGCCTTTTGTTCGCTGGTCGAATTTGCGTCATCTGGAACTCCTCCGCCGAAGTATACATAAGCATCACCCTTGTCATCGACAAGTACTGCCGGGTCAAAGCACCAAACAACATCATTACAGTTTGGCGTCAACTTGCTGAACAATACCCTGCCCAGATCGTCTTTCCACGGACCGGTCGGGGAATCTCCCTGTACGTAGCCGACAGCGTTGGCATTCGAGTAGAAAATGTAATACTCATCTTTACCGTCCCCGTCTCCGTCGATCTTCAGTCCCGATGGCGCCCATGCCCTCGACGCCCATGCACATTTCGTCTTATCTTCAATGTAAGATAGATCATTTGCCAGATTTAGATTATCCAGTGTGCCTTCATCTGTCCAATTCACCATATCCTTCGTGGACATGATCGTCAGTGAATGGTTGTTGTAACCATTTAATTTAAGTACTCCTTTATTATCATACTCAATCCCCTCTGTCGTCCCGTAGACGTACAGCTTTCCATCCACATCACTGTTATCGATCGCCCCTGGATCGGCAAAAAAATTCCAGTTCGAAAGCGTACTGTTGACATTATGAACCGTTCCATCCTTTGTCGTATATTGGAGCGGGGGTGTAAGTTTGATTTTCGCGTCATCCCATTTATTGCTATTAAAATGCTGCCCGAAAATACGGTCTGTATCTCTGTTATACACATCTGCGCCCGCAGCTGCTAAAGACATTTGCTTCCCATCTTTATAGGCAACGATTCCATCTGACCAACCCAATGTATAATCATTAAAATACTCATAATCCTCCGGCTGCAGGTCTGGATCTGGTGTCCATACCGGTTTCGGTGTCTGTATCGGTTTACGTGTAGGAATCGGAGTCGGTTTCTCCGTTCTATCCCCTGGTCTTTCTGTCGTCGGCTCTGCCGTCACAATCTCTGGCTTTTCTGTCGCTGGCTCTGCCGTCACATCCTCCGGCCTACCCGTCCCCGGTTCTGCCGTCACTTTCTCTGGTTCCGATGAAACTCTTTCTTCCGGTTCCGGAGAGTTCTGATCCTGTATCGGAGACTTCGATGTCACAACCGCAGATGGCGCCGTTTCATTCGGCGGCGTCTGTGGTTCCTCCCCATCATCGTCCCCTTGATCCTCATTTTCAGTCACAATCACTTTGCATGTCGCAAATGCACCACCCTGATCTGCCGCCGCTGCTGTGATCGTAGCTGTTCCGACATCGCCTGTCGTAACAACTCCCTCTTCATCCACATCCGCCACATCTTCATCGCTCGTAGACCATACTACTTTTTTATTTTTGGCTTTCGCCGGCAGTATCTTTGTCACTTTCAGCGGAATCTCCTCCTCATTAAATTCATCCGCTGTTATTTTATTTTTGTTGAGTTTAATACTGCTCACCAGTACATCTTTCGTCACTGTGACAGCTAAAGATGCCGCCTTTTTGGGGTTTATCTTTGATGCCACCGTAATTCTCGCTGTACCTGCTTTTAATCCTTTCAGCAGTCCCCTCGAATTCACAAGCAGCACTTTTCGATTCGAAGAAGAAAATGTAAGCTTTTTATATTTGCTTTTATTTGGTTTCACTTTAATACTTGTTTTCAGCCTAAATTTTTTCCCTTTTTGTACCTGCAGTTTCTTTCCGGTATTTGTTATTTTCACAAAAGATACTTTTGCATTTTCTTTTTTCTTTTGTGCCGCCTGTACCAGCGCTGTACTATTACATGTTGTCAACATGAGTGCCACAGCCACGAACAGACTGACCGCTTTTTTCATACCCCTCATTCGTTTCCCTCCTTATCTCAGTTCGTACACATGAGTCGGCAAGCTATGCCTGCACTTATTTCCGTTACTTTGCAAAATATTATATCATATTCGGAACGATAATTCAATTTTTTATTGTACTATATGGCCGCCCCCTCATCTCCCGCAGCTTTCGATAAAACGTAGATTTGCTCATCTGACACCTCTCCAAAGTCCCCTTCAGATTCGCCCTGGCAAAATCTTTTCCCGACTGCTTATCCATAAAAATGTGATGCGTGGGGACCCCCGCCTTTTGCAATGCGATCATCTGCCGGTCTTCATTTTGTTCCACACCTACAATAGGACTCATTGTAAATGTTTCGGATCTGTGGTACAATCCTTGATAAGAACCCGAAACTGCTATTACATGGATATTTTTGCAAAAACACAGGAACACCAGACAGGAGGCCGCCATGAAATCTTTTCGAGAACGATCCGTCGAAAAAACACTCTACATCCTCGGTCTTATTTTTGCACTCCTGCTTTTTACATTCCTTTTCCTCGTCCACTCCGGCCGTCTCCACTTTGATCTGACCGGAGTCGTCCCCCCCTGCCTGTTCCACCGAGTATCTGGACTGTATTGTCCGGGCTGCGGCGGCACCCGCGCCGTACATGCCCTTTTGGAGGGAAATCTGATCGCATCGTTTCTTTACCACCCGTTTGTCCCGTACGCCGCGGTCCTCTACGCGCTGTTCATGGTCAGCCATACCGTGGAATGGATCGCCGCACGAAAAAAGTCCTCCCGTGAAACCCGTTTCACGAAAGGACTTTCCCTCAAAAGTGGTTATCTTTTTGCTGGTATCCTGCTCATCCTCTTGCAATGGATGGTCAAAAACCTGCTCGCCATATGCGGCATCCATTTTTGACATCAACCACCTAACCCGCCGGCAGACACGTCAGGCACTTTCACTGCTGTACGCTAGTAGTAATAACCGCTTATATCTACTTTGAAAAACTGCTGCATCCAGTTATATATCGCCTCCTCATCGTTCGGATCAATATACTCTAACTGGTTAAATGTTTCTATGTTGAAATTCTCCCAGTTGATCATCATGCCGACCGTAATGATCATATATACGCCTAAGAGCAATCCAATCCCATTCAAAATCAAACCGACAATACCGAACGTCTTCCCCGAACCAGTTCCTTTCACAACACAGACAATGGAAAATATGAAACCAATGATCGCGGAAACAAACCCCAGTCCCAAACAGCAGCAGCAAAGAATCGATATGACACCCAGAACCGTTGCCGCGATCCCAAGCCCCTTCTTTTCATTCTGCGGCACTGAAAACCCATCATCCGGCTTGATCAAATGATCCTTCTGCAAGTAATTATCCTCCATGACAATCTCCTTTCTAAACTAAATATCGTTCCCATCTACATATCATCTAAAAAACCCAGCCAGTCCACGCACCGCCATAAGCACCGTATCGGAAGTATCTTTCGGCGTATAAGATCCATCTCCCGACGCGGAAAAAAGCATGATATATAAAACCGCCGCCACAATGCCGACCGCGAGTCCCGTAGCGCCCACGACGATTCCCGCGATTGCCAGGTCCTGCTGCCTGTGGCCGCCCTCACGCAGCGCGAGTATCCCGAGAACGATCGCAACCACTCCGCAGACCACGGCGATATACCAGACACAGCAGCCGCTAAGAAGCGCCACGCACGAAACGATGAACGATGCGATCGCTTTCCCATTCAAATTACTATTCTGTTCCATCAGCGCCTCCTTCGATCGTACGGATTTCCTTCGTACGGATCTCTTCCGTGATATCATTTATAAAATCTGCCAGCGATACCTGGCCCTCATCCCCTTTATAGCGGCTGCGAAGCGATACGACCTGCTCTTCCTGCTCTTTTTGCCCGACGATCAGCATATACGGGATCTTTTTCAGCCTTGCTTCACGGATCTTAAATCCGATCTTCTCCGAGCGGCCGTCTACCGTAACGTCAATTCCATGATCCGCCAGTTCCCTGCGGACCTTCTCCGCGTAATCGGCGTATTTTTCCGAAATCGGCAGCACGCGCACCTGCTCCGGGCAAAGCCAGGTCGGGAACTTCCCAGCATATTTCTCAATGAGCCAGGCCAGCGTCCTCTCATAACATCCGATGGAAGTCCTGTGGATAATGTACGGACGGACTTTCTCGCCGTTTTCGTCGATATAATACATATCAAACTGCTCCGCGAGGAGCGCGTCCCACTGGATCGTGATCATCGTGTCTTCCTTGCCGTATACGTTTTTCGCGTTGATATCCACCTTCGGGCCATAAAATGCCGCCTCGCCGACATCTTCCGTAAACGGAATGTCCAGCTCATTCAGGATGTTCCGGATATGATCCTCCGTTTCCTCCCAAACCTCCGGCTCACCGATATATTTTTCCGAATTCTCTGGATCCCATTTGGAGAGATGATACGTCACATCCTCCTCCAGTCCTAACGTCTGCAGGCAGTACTGTGCCAGCGCGATGCAGTCCTTAAATTCCTGCACCATCTGATCCGGACGGACAACCAGATGCCCCTCGGAAATCGTAAACTGCCGTACCCTTGTCAAACCGTGCATCTCACCGGATTCCTCATTGCGGAACAGCGTAGAAGTTTCACCATAACGGCACGGCAGGTCGCGGTACGATTTTTGTCCCGCCTTAAACACGTAATACTGGAACGGACAGGTCATCGGCCGCAGGGCAAATACTTCCTTGTCCTTCTCCTCGTCACCGAGCACGAACATTCCTTCTTTATAGTGATCCCAGTGTCCGGAAATCTTGTACAGATCGGATTTTGCCATAAGCGGCGTCTTCGTCCTGACATATCCCCGCTTATCCTCTTCGTCCTCGATCCACCTCTGCAGCTTCTGCACGATCTTCACGCCGTTTGGCATCAGAAGCGGAAGTCCCTGCCCGATCACGTCCACCGTCGTAAAAATCTCCATCTCTCGCCCGAGTTTATTGTGGTCGCGCTTTTTGATGTCCTCCAGATGCGCCAGATACGCGTCCAGATCCGCTTTCTTTGTAAATGCCGTTCCGTAAATACGCGTCAGCATCTTGTTCTTCTCATTTCCTCTCCAGTAAGCGCCCGACGAGGATGTCAGCTTAAATGCTTTGACCGGCTTCGTACTCATAAGGTGCGGTCCGGCGCACAGATCGATATACTCTCCCTGCTGGTAAAATGAAAGTTCTGCGTCTTCCGGCAGATCCTCGATCAGCTCTACTTTGTAAGGCTCATCCCTCTTCTTCATCAGGTCGATGGCTTCCTGCCTCGAAAGGGTAAAACGCTCGAGTCCCGCCCCCTCTTTGATGATCTTCTTCATCTCTTTTTCAATGGCGTCCAGCGATTCCCTGTCAAGGGATTCCATATCAAAATCATAGTAGAAGCCGTTCTCGATCGACGGCCCGATCGCGCATTTCGCATCTGGATACATGCGCTTGACCGCCTGCGCCAGCACATGCGCGGTCGTGTGGCGGTACGCCGCCTTTCCCTCCTCGCTGTCAAACGTGAGTATATTCAGCTCATGCTCTCCGTCTACGACTGTCCGCAGATCCACGGTCTCCCCGTCCAGCTCTGCCACGCAGGCCACCCTTGCCAGGCCTTCGCTGATATCTTTCGCGATGTCAATGATCGCCATTGGCTCCGCATATTCCTTGCAGGAACCGTCTTTCAATTTGATCTTCAAAACACTCACTGTCCTTTCCTGCCCGTCTCATGGCAAATTCATTTTTTGTTTTCTATCCTTGTCTCAAAATACAATAAACCCCGCCCCTACAAACACGATCGTTCACAGGGACGGGGTATCACTTTCGAAATATTCCCGCGGTTCCACCCTTTTTGGCATTTGCAGCGCAAATACCCGGCTTCATTTCGACGATAACGGAGTCACCGGACCGGATTGGGGCCACTCAGAGGTAGTTTTCAAATGCTTCCCACGCTGGTGCTTCCAGCCTGACGCATCACCGCCGTTTGCGGTTCTCGCGTTCCGTCACCATTCTCTGTCATGTTACCACATTTTACTCGTCTCTTCTACGTGTTATGGATTATTATAATTATTTGTTTAAAAAATGTCAACTGCTTTTTTTTGCCACGATCAAAGTCGCTTCCTCCGGCTCATCTATCACTTGTTGAATAGAAAGGCCGGCTTCCTTCAATAATCCCATCTCGTGTTCCAGCGTCAGTGGTATATCAAAATGAACGTAACGCTCTGTCGGGATCTCCCACTTTTCCCGCCTCTCAAAGCAGACATCGCGCAATAATTTCTCTTCTTCCTCACAGCACGCTGTATAGTCTGCCAAAAGGAACACGCCGCCATCTTTCAGGCTCTTTGCAATCTTTCCGTACAATTCCGCTTTACGCTCCGGCAGAAAATGGTGCAGACTCTCAAACGAAATGACGGCATCCCACTTTTCAACTCCGGGATCGTATTGAAAATAGTCCATGCAAACAGCCGTCAAATGCTTGTCAGAATGCTTTTTTTGTAGCATTTCGAGCATTTCCTGGCACAAATCAACACCGGTCACTTCAATCTGTGGAAATCTTGCCCAGATCTGATCCAGTTCCAATCCAGTTCCACATCCCAGATCAAGTATATGAAGGCATCCTTCCGGCAGTAATCCAGCGAACGCCTGATATGATTTTTCCCAAACTGCCATATGCTGTTCGTAATCACCCAGCCGGCTGGAGAAAAATCCGGCCATTTCTTCCAGCGGCTCCCCGGCCGTATCCGCGAGCCATTGCTTTAATCCTGTTATGTATTGTTCCTGTGACTTCATCGTATCCTCCAATCCTTTTAAATGTTTTTATATGTTATGGTTTATATCATAGCATCGACAAAGCCACTGGTCTACCTCATACATTTTTCTATTTGAATTTGCGCTGTCCTACTGTCAGATCACCCTCAGGATCCACTCTGCCACATAAACGGCAATACACGCCGCCATCGCCACCGTAAGCAGGCTCTTTCCCCGGTATGCCAGCAAAACAGCTGCTACCGTCCCCACAAGCGCGGAAAACATGCCCTGCGTGGAATAAATAATGGCCGGAAAAGTCATCGCCCCCAGTACCGCATAGGGAATGTACGTCAAAAAAGATTTCAGGAACACATTTTTAATCTTCCCCCTGCACAAAACGAGCGGCAGTACCCGTATCGCATACGTCGTGAGCGCCATGATCGCCAAATAAATAAAAAAAGTCTTCTCACTGATCACCGCTCTCCACCTCCTTGACCGGGAATAACCATGCTCCTGCTGCCGAAGCTGCGACAGACGCAAGTATGATCACAAATCCGCTGCTGACGTTTTGCAGTCCCGGCACGTAATAAAACAGACAGCTGATCGTGACCGCGATCACTACGACGGCACGAACCGGCTTCTTCTCCTTTGCCGCAGGCAGGATGATGGCCAGAAACATGCCATAAATAGCAATCCCTAACGCCGAAACAACAGAGGCCGGTAATATCTGGCCCATCAGCGCACCGAACAGCGTCCCCATACTCCAGCCCAAAAACGGCATCGTAGCAAGCCCAAATAAATACGAGCGCCCGACCGGATGAGGATTACTCATCGCGACCGCAAAGATTTCATCCGTATTCGCAAATCCCAGGATCAGACGGTACACCGTATTCATCGTCCCATCTACTTTCTGCGACAGGGACAATGACATGAGCGCATAGCGGAGATTAATGACAAATTGCGTCAAGAACATCTCAAACCATGCCCCTCCGGCTGCCATAAGCGGCAGCGCTGCAAATTGCCCAGCCGACGTGAGGTTTGTCATTGACATCAGAGTTGCCTCCCACCAGGCGAGTCCCTCACCGACCGCCATCAGTCCAAACGTAAAACTGACCGAAAGATAACCGAGCGCGATCGGAATCCCGTCCCGGATTCCCCGTGTGTATTGTTTCATCTGTTTTCCATCCATTCTGGTTTATGTATCTTCTTTCCATCTTCCACCCTTGACAGCGCAGCACTCAGCGAATCCGGTATCCCCCTGGGCCCCCGGACAGCTGAAACTTCATATTCTTCTTTTAACACCTGAAAGGTAAACTGATCCGGCCGAAACCGCTTTAACAGCTTGAGCTTCATCAACGCGCAGATTTCTAAGTTCTCATCTTTATATTCATACGGTACATTTGTTTCCATTACCTTACATTGATACAAGATCGCGGATACCGGCGCCGCCACATACATAAAAACCGTATCCCCTGCCTTAATGCCTTTGCCCTGTTTCCAATTCACCTCGTCCGATTTATCAAAAGCATATTCTACATCATAAAATTTAGGATTTGCCGGAATGATCCACTCTTTGGGCGGCCGGATTTTTTCCTTTTGTTTTGTCGAAGCCGTTGCTAAAAAACTCATATGGATCAGATCAAAAATCCTGTCTTTAGCGACGGTTCCATCCAAAAGGACCGAGATCCAGTGCTGCTTGTTCATGTGATAGGCAGGCATGATTCCATCTTCCTGTATGATCGTTTCCCGGAAAAAGATATCGTCCACTTTCAGATTTATCACATCAACATGATCTTCTCCAGATAGGCCCAGTTTGCATCGCTGCACGCACATGACCAGCGCAAACCATTTATTATTGTCACTGTGGCGGAAAACCGCATTACTGTCATACTTCTGCCACGGATATTCCGGGGATACCTTATATTTCTTTTTTATGAAGTCAGATATTTTTTTCCGCATATCGCACCTCTTCTCTTCTTGCTCTCCCATTCCACAAAAGGAATGTTCCTATC
>CAJTTQ010000014.1:0-22384 GCA_910579145.1 uncultured Eubacterium sp. | reverse complement strand
CACTCTGCACTTATATCGTTACGAGTTTTGTATTTTCTTCCCATTCTACCATAATTCTTATAAACAGTCGAGGCCTTTTTTGTACCGCCAGAGAAATACTCCCACTCCTTTTTCTGCCTATCCACATCGTTTCCGTTGCGAACCATCCCCCTCATGTGTTAAAATGTTATTAAATCCCACCAAACAAGGAGGCATCCATGAGACTTTTTCATGTGAGTGAACAACCCGATATCATTGAATTTGAACCGAGAATACCCGACCGAAACGATTTAGATAAAAATGTCGGACTGGTTTGGGCGATTGATGATTTTCATCTCTCTAATTTTTTAACACCAAGAAATTGTCCACGCGTCGGTTATCATATAGGGCAGGAAACAACTGAACAGGATAAAACGGATTTCTTTTCTACCCCTTCCGCTTCACACGGCCTCCTGCTTGAGCATAAATGGTATGACATCGTGAAATCTACTACGTTATACATATATGAATTTGACCCAGCCGATTTTACTTTGCAGGACGCAGCCGCTGGATATCATGTCGCCACAAAAAAGCAGACTCCACTTGCTATATATGAGTTTTCTGATCTGTTTTCTGAATTGATAAAAAGGAATGTTGAAATAAGGCTTGTCGATAATCTCTGGCATTTTGCAGATAAAGTAAAAAGCTCCACCCTGGACTGGTCACTGTGCAGAATGGCGTATGCTCAACCCAAGAAAACTTCTTGAAAAATTTTTAGAAAAAATTTCTTTTTCCCTTTCCATTTATGGAAAATTGTGCTATACTTAAGAATAATCAAAAAGAATATTTATTGGGAAAGAAAGGAGGGAAACGAAATGAGCAGTATTTCAAATGTATCTGGAAGCAGCTATTACAGTCAGATCGCCAGCGGTGTCAAACTTCAAAGCGCAGCGGATGGTGCGTCGGAACTGGCGATTGCCGAAAAAGAAAATGCGCAGATCAATGGATTGAACATGGGGCAGCGAAACGCTGAGGATGGCAGATCCCTTCTGAACGTAGCGGATGGAGCGATGGGCGGCATTGCGGATAATCTCCAGCGAATTCGTGAACTCGCTGTACAGGCATCAAATACCGCTATCCTATCCGATGAAGACCGGCAGATGATCCAGGATGAAGTAGAACAGCTAAAGCAGGGAATCTCAGACATCGCCAATAATACAGAATTTAATAAGAAAAATCTTTTAGATGGCTCTTATCAGGATGGCTTTATCGCATCGGGGCCAAACGGTTCCGGGATGATGCTGAACATTGGGGATTCCACTCTGAAAGCACTCGGCATCGAAGATTTTGATGTTACCGGAGATTTCTCCATTCAGACGATTGACGATGCGCTTAGTAAGGTATCTTCCAATCGCAGTGTCATCGGAGCACAGAGTAACGCTTTGGACTATACCATTTCGTATAACTCACAGGCTTCTATCAATCTCACATCTGCTGTAAGCAGGCTGGAAGACGCTGACATCGCGAAAGTAGCATCTGAGTTGAACAAACAGAAACTACTTCAATCATACCAGCTGATCATGCAGAAAAAGCAGCAGGAGCAGGAAAGACAAAGATTTTCCATATTTTATTCATAAAAATAGGAAGATTGGACAGAAAAATAGTTGGAGTTTCCAATCAAAATAAGAAAGCGGCCCGGCTGAGAATTGCATCCATTTCTATGCGCTTCTCAGCCGGGCCGCTTTCGTTTTCCAAATCCAAATTACAACAACCTATTACATATACGTATTATTTCCTCCGAGTTTATACACAGACAATAACTCCTGCATCCTCGTCGCCTGACTCGACAACTCCACGCTAGCAGCTGCACACTCCTCGCTCGTCGCAGAGTTGTTCTGTACGACCTGGGATACCTGACCGACTGCCTGCTCGATCTGTTCGATCGCTGTCGCCTGATAATCGGACGATTGCGCTATATCCGTAATCAGTCCCTCGCTCTGGCGCACTGCCCCGGTGATCGCTTCCAGCGCTTTTGCCGTCGCGTCCGCGATTCCTGCTCCGTCCTTTGCTTTATTGATCGAATCCTCGATCATCTCCGCCGTCTCGGAAGCCGCTGCCGCGCTCTTGGCCGCCAGCGCCCGCACCTCTTCGGCTACGACTGCGAATCCTTTTCCGGCCTCACCTGCTCTCGCCGCCTCAACCGCAGCATTCAAAGCAAGAATGTTCGTTTGAAACGCGATATCATCAATGACTTTGATCACTCGCGAAATATTCTCCGAAGACACATTGATCTTCTCCATTGCCGTCATCATATCCTGCATCTGCTGGTTCCCCAGTTTCACATCCTCGATCGCCTGTTCTACCAGCTGGGCCGCATCTTTCGCTTCCCCCGCATTCTGTTTCGTCTTCTCAGCAATATCCTCAATCGAAGCCGTGATCTGTTCAATCGCACTCGCCTGTTCCGTCGAACCCTGTGCCAGTGCTTCGCTCGCCCCGGCCACTTCAGATGAACTAGTTGCAACCTGAGAAGCAGCGTCACGGATGCTGGACAGCGCATTCAGGTTTTGCTCCACTAACTGTCTCAATGAATTTCCAAGCACATCTTCACCGGATTTGGGAACAACATTAACGAGCAGGTTTCCGTTCGCGACCTCTTCGGCAATCTGCGCCTGATAACGCACATTTTCAACTACATTCTGATACTGTTCGATCAGATCGCCAAACTCGTTATCCGCCTGTTTCTCTAAATTCACATCCACTTTTCCCATTGCGATCTGGTTTGCCGCATCCGATAACTGGGTCAGTGATGTACGGATCGTTCTCGTAGTACTGATGGAAATGTAACCCATGATAATGGTAGCCACAATAAATGCTGCTATCGTAAAAATAAGGTAATTATCCAAATACCTTTCCTGGTTTTCCATATGGATCAGCATCCGTCCTGATGTATAACCAAATATCAATGATATGGTGATCAGAATATCCATAATAAGAAATCCCATAATCAACTTCGTATGAATCTTCATATTTTTCATAACAGTTTCCTTTCTCCTTCCATCGATCACGAAATCTGATTCTCTACTACAATATGCCCAAATCACACATAGTATTAGGATTATTATAGCAACTTTTGCACAAAAAGTAAAGACCATTTTTGTATCATGATAAAGAGCAAAAAGGGTGTCCCCAAACTATGATCACAGAGACATAGCAGAAAGGGCACCCTCTCACCTGTTATTTATTTATGATGTTGTGCCAGATTGATCCTTACCAGTGATTTACGGAGAGCCAGCTCCGCTCTTGCCATATTGACGTTCGTATCCGTGCTCTTAAGTCGGCGCTCGGCACGGGTCCTCGCCTCAATGGCACGGCTGACATCAATCTCTTCCGGCCACTCGCAGGATTGGGCAAGGATCGTCACCTTGTCCGGCAGGATTTCCAAAAACCCTTCCAGAACTGCCGCCTCCCTGCTTCCGTCCGATTCCGAAGACTCCGTAATGGTAAGAACTCCGGGAGCCACGACCGACGTGAGCGGAATGTGTTCCGCATAAACACCGATATCACCTTCCGTCGTCGTCAGCTCAACCATCTCCACGTCACCGGTGTAAAATACCCGCTCCGGGGATATTACTTCCAAATGAAATTTTTTGAGTTCAGCCATAATTTCCTCATTTCTGCACGAAATTTCCATTCCGTGGCTTTTTTAAGCATATCTGATTACGCCTTTCGCGCGACAACGTCATCAATCGTCCCCGCATTCAAAAATGCGCTTTCTGGAATGTCATCGTGTCTGCCTTCCAGGATTTCCTTAAATCCGCGGATCGTTTCAGAAATCGGCACATATTTTCCTTCCATTCCGGTAAACTGCTCTGCCACGAAGAACGGCTGTGACAAATATCTCTGCACCTTCCTTGCACGGTTGACCAAAAGCTTCTCATCTTCCGAGAGTTCATCCATACCGAGGATGGCGATAATGTCCTGAAGTTCTTTATAACGCTGTAAGATCTCCTGCACACCGCGCGCCACCTGATAGTGCTCTTCCCCGACGATACGGGGATCCAGTATACGCGATGTGGAACCGAGCGGATCCACCGCCGGATAAATACCAAGTTCCGAAATCGAACGGTCAAGCACCGTCGTCGCGTCCAAATGGGCAAATGTCGTAGCCGGAGCCGGGTCTGTCAGGTCGTCGGCTGGTACATATACGGCCTGTACGGAAGTAATGGAACCGTTTTTCGTCGATGTGATCCTCTCCTGAAGGGCGCCCATCTCCGTCTGCAGCGTCGGCTGGTAACCAACCGCACTCGGCATACGTCCCAAAAGTGCGGAAACCTCGGATCCCGCCTGTGTGAAACGGAAAATATTATCAATGAAAAGGAGCACGTCCTTTCCTGCCCTGTCACGGAAATATTCCGCCATCGTAAGTCCGGCCAGCCCGACACGCATCCTCGCGCCTGGCGGCTCATTCATCTGTCCGAATACCATCGTCGTCTTATCGATAACGCCGGATTCGATCATTTCATAATAGAGGTCATTTCCCTCTCTCGTCCTCTCTCCTACACCTGTAAACACCGAATAACCGCCGTGCTCCGTAGCAATATTCGTGATCAGCTCCTGGATCAGCACGGTCTTTCCTACGCCGGCACCGCCAAACAGACCGATCTTACCGCCTTTTTGATACGGGCACAAAAGGTCAACGACCTTGATACCGGTTTCCAGCATTTCTGCCTGGGTAGACTGCTCGGCAAATGCCGGAGCCTTTCTGTGGATCGGGTGATGCTCAGAAACCTTCGGAGGATCCTTTTCATCGATCGGTTCTCCCAAAACATTGAACATCCTTCCGAGAGTTTCCTCTCCTACCGGCACCGTGATCGGCGACCCGGTAGCCACTGCTTCCATTCCCCGTACGAGACCATCGGTCGGTCCCATAGCGATACAGCGCACCGTATCATCACCAAGATGCTGCGCCACTTCCACCACGAGTTTCCCGCCCTCTTTTGTCGCTATTTCGATCGCATCATAGATTTCAGGAAGCGTTCCCTCCTGAAACCGGATGTCGAGTACGGCACCTATAATCTGAGTGATCACTCCGGGGCTGGTTCCAGCTTTCTTTTCTGCCATAGTGATAATCTCACTCCTTTCTAATAATCCTCATTCGCAGGCAGTCCTAGCCGCCCGTATTCTCCCTTTCGGAAATTCCTTCCGGGATTTTATTCGATCGCCGATGCTCCGGCGACAATTTCTGTCAATTCCTGCGTGATTGCCGACTGCCTTGCGCGGTTGTACTGAAGGCTGAGCGTGTCAATCATCTCCTCCGCATTACTGGTAGCGGAATCCATCGCCTGCATACGGGCGCCGTTCTCACTTGCCACCGCCTCTACCAGCGCGCCAAAAATAAGGCTGTTCATATACATCGGTATAATGTAGCCGAGCGCTTCCGACTCATCAGGCTCATAATTCATCAGGGCACGCGCGCCTCCCTTTTCGGCGGCCGCATCATCTTCCCTCGTCATCTCCTGTATATCTTCCTCCGAAAACGGAAGCATTTTGATCAGGGTCGGAATATGGGTCACCGTATTTTTAAACACGGTATACGCCAGATACACCTCATCGATCTCACCGCTCTCCATCGCGGATACAACAGTCTTCCCAATCGAAACCGCGTCGCCAAACAGCGGATTGTTCATCACCTCAGAATAATCACCCTGGCACGTAAACCCAAAACGCTGTACCGCTTCCATCCCTTTTCGACCAACCGGAAAGACAACCGTATGCTCCACAGGAAAATCACCCTGCGTCACAAGCTTAACGACATTGGAATTATAACCGCCTGCCAGTCCGCGGTTCGAGCTGATCAGGATCACGCCTTTTTTCTTCGGGCCGTCCGTCTTTCGCTCCGTGAGAAGCGGATGGTCGACATTTTGTGACTTCGCAAGCATCCCGGAAACCGTTTCATACATCTTATCAAAATACGGCTTCGTCTCCTCCGCCCTTCCTTTGGCATGCTGCAGTTTCACAGTAGAAACAAGCTTCATCGCCTTCGTGATCTGTGATGTACTCTGTATACTCGCCTTACGTCTTTTTATATCTCTCATCGAGGCCATATAAAATCCTCCATTCTGCAGTGTGTCTTTCCCTCACACTGACGCATTCGCGGCCTACTTCATAAACTGCACCTTAAACTCCTTGATCGCCTGGATCAGTTTCTGCTCCGTCTGGCTGCTGATTTCCTTCTCATCGCGGATTGCCGCAGGAACTTCCGGATATTTCGTATCCATAAATTCGAAGAGTTCTTTTTCAAAGGAAAGAATATCTTCTACCGGAACATCCAGCAGATATTTATTTGTCGCCGCATAGATGATGATAACCTGATACCAGACCGGCAGCGGGGCATATTGTCCCTGTTTCAGGATCTCACGGATCCGTTCACCCTGATCGAGCTTTTCCTTCGTATCGGCATCCAGATCGGAACCAAACTGGGAAAAGGCTGCCAGCTCTCGATACTGGGCCAGTTCGATACGGATCGGGCCGGCGATCTTCTTCATCGCCTTGATCTGCGCCGAACCGCCGACACGGGATACACTGAGGCCCGGATTGACAGCCGGACGGAATCCCGAGTTAAACATCTCTGTTTCCAGATAAATCTGACCATCCGTAATCGAGATCACGTTTGTCGGAATGTATGCGGACACGTCGCCCGCCTGTGTCTCTATGATCGGAAGCGCGGTAAGCGAGCCGCCTCCCAGCTTATCCGAAAGCTTTGCCGCGCGCTCCAAAAGTCTGGAATGCAGATAGAACACATCACCAGGATACGCCTCACGTCCCGGCGGACGGCGGAGGAGTAATGCCAGCGTACGGTATGCCGCCGCGTGTTTCGTCAGGTCGTCATATATGATAAGGACGTCCTTACCTGCTTCCATCCACTCTTCACCGATCGCGCATCCGGCATACGGAGCGATATACTGCAACGGCGCCAGTTCACTGGCGGTCGAAGCAACAACCGTCGTATAATCCATCGCGCCGTTATCTTCCAGCGTCTTTACAATGTTCGCAACCGTAGACGCCTTCTGTCCGATCGCCACATAAATACAAAGAACATCCTGATCCTTCTGGTTCAATATCGTATCGACCGCGATCGCCGTCTTTCCGGTCTGTCTGTCACCGATGATCAGCTCACGCTGACCGCGTCCGATCGGCACCATCGAGTCGATCGCCTTGATTCCGGTCTGCAGCGGAGTATCTACGGATTTACGGGAAATAACACCGCTCGCCACACGCTCCACCGGACGAACTTTCGTCGTATTGATCGGGCCTTTTCCGTCAATCGGCTGTCCCAGCGCATTGACGACACGCCCGAGCATGGCATCCCCGACCGGTACAGTCGTGACACGCCCCGTCGTCTTCACGGTATCCCCTTCATTGATGTTGGAAGTGTCCCCGAGCAGAACAGCTCCTACGTTATCCTCCTCGAGATTCAGCACCATGCCGTAAACCTCATTGGGAAACTCCAGCAGTTCACCCTGCATCGCTTTTTCGAGGCCGTGGATCCTCGCGATACCGTCCGCAACCTGAATGACCGTTCCCACATCTGACACTTCGAACTCAGTACTGTATTTCTTTATTTCATCTTTAATAACTGAACTTATTTCCTCAGGTCTTAAATTCATGTTACATAAACACCTTCTTTCCTGGAAATTTATACCCTGACCTTACTTAAACTTCTCGTCATTTCCTCCAGCTTTGTCTGAATGCTGTTGTCCACAACCCTGTCCCCGATACGGATCCTGATGCCTCCGAGAAGGCGTTCGTCGATCGTATAGTTCATCTCAAGGCTCTGGTAACCAGAAGTCTGTATCAGTTTTTCTTCAATTCCGGACTTTTGCGTTCCGGTAAGCTCTGCCGGTGTCGTCACGTAGACAACGCCGATTCTCTTAAACTCTTTCGTTTCTTTTTCAAAATAATCCAATACTGACAGAACCTCGGAAAAGCGTCCCTTTCTCACTAGAACCTGAAGAAATCCCATCATAATGTCTGAAAGTTTACCGCCAAATGCTTCCTCCAGCAGGGCAAGGCCTTTTTCCTGCGTCATATCCGGATGCGTCATGATCCCGGTAAACTCTTTATTTTCCTTTAACGCCAGGGAAAGATTCCTGACTTCCTCCCATGTCTCATCCAGTCTGTCTTCCTCCTTTGCCAGAGAAAACAGCGCGTCACCATATACTTTAGAAACTAACTTTGCCATGTCTCATCACCCATTTCCTTCAATGTTTCATCAATGAGCTGTGCCTGTTTCTTCTCATCAATGGATGCTGCCACAAACCGGCCCGCCATAGCAGATGCGACCTGGACCATTTCCTGCTTCATCTCGTCACGAACCCTGCTCTTCTCAAGCTCGGCTTCCTTCTCCGCGCGAACCTTGATCTGATGAGCCTCCTCGGACGCCTTATCCACGATCTCCTTTTCGCGGTCAAGCGCCTTGCGCCTTGCGTCCGCGAGCAGTTCCGCCGCCTCCGCATCCACCTGGGAAAGTTTACCGTCGTACTCGGATTTCATGTTCATCGCGTCCAACTGGGCTTTTGCCGCCTCGTCAAGCTGTGACTGGATAAAATCCTTCCTTTTCTGTATCAGCTTCCTCGCCGGATTGAAAAGAAGATAAGATAGAAGCGCAAACAATATCAGCATAGCAATCAGCGTGATGACCGTATCGGCTAATAACTGCGGATCAAGTCCAAAAATTCTATTATCCATATCTACCTCATTTCTTCCGCATATCAAATGCGGCTCAAATTATTTCCTGATCTCGGTGTATGGCTTACGGAATCAATGGGTTTGCAAACAGCAGGATCATCGCTACCGCAAGACCATAAAGACCTGTCGTCTCGGCAACGGCCTGCCCCAAAAGCATGGTAGACATGATATCTCCTTTTGCACCCGGATTACGTCCTACGGCATTTGCACCGTAACCGGCTGCGATACCCTGGCCTACACCAGGACCAATACCTGCGATAACTGCCAAACCTGCTCCAATCGCTGAAGCTGCGCTAATTAAATCTGCTCCTGAAAAGTTCATAATAAAGTCCTCCTTAAAAAATAATTTGTTTTAATAATAATCAAACTAGTCGTGAAGAACGCTGCTTCTCGCGTTCTTCCCACATGAATAAAATTCATGTTGTGGATAGGCACTCCGCCGCCGTAGAACTCCTTAGCTTTCGTATTTTGAAAGCTTAGTAGTTCTATCCACACTATCCTTGTGCTTCATCACCCGCCGCGTTGGCAATAAATACCATCGTCAGCATCGCAAACACATATGCCTGCAGTACGCCCGAAAATACATCCATGTACGCATGCAGCGCTGCCGGCCAGGCGATCGTCGCCACTCTCGGCAGCAAGCCGTAGATCAGCGCCATCATCATTGTTCCCGACAAAATGTTGGCGAACAGACGCAGCGACATGGATACCGGCGTGGCAAACTCACTGATGATATTCACCGGCAGGAACAAGAAGATCGGTTCAAACAACCCTTTGATCTTGCCCATCTTCTGCCATTTGAATCCCTGATACTGGATCATAAAGAACGTGATCAGGGCAAGCGGAAGCGTGACGCCATAATCTGCTGTCGGCGGCCGGAGCCCGAACAGACCGGAAAGATTGCACGTGATAATGAGCAAAAACAGTGTACTGACATAATTGCGGAATCCCGGCGCCAGCACTCTTCCCATATTGTCCACGATCAGCTTATCCATCGTCTCCACGAGAAGTTCCAGCACGTTCAGAAACCCGGTAGGGGTTTTCCGGTAATCCGCGTTTTTGATCACCCGGTTTGCCACGATCGCAAACGCGATCAGCACGACCAGAACGATGGCCAGACATACGTGGCTCGTCGTGATCCAAAACGAGAAGCCGCCGATCTGTACCTGTTTATAACCATGTACATAAAAATCTACTTCCAACGATTCTTTCTCCTTTCCAGAAGCCAAAGAAAACCCGGCGGGCCCTCGGCATCTATTTTATTTATTCTCAGACAGACATTTCGTCCGAAATACAATAGGATATAACAACGCTGCCGCTTTTGTGGCAAACAGCCCGGCAAATACGGAAACGGGCGAAAACCACTGCGGCATATAAAACGCGAGAAAAAGTGCCGCGAGCGCTGCCACGGCGCGCAGCGACGCCATGACCTTTGAGTGGTTGACCGCACTCTTCCGGTTCATATCAAGTTCGACATCCAGCGTGGAATACCGGTGCATCATCAAAAGCATCGAAACCGTACTCCCCAGTAACTCTCCGAGCAGAAACGGAACGAGCGCGAAGGGAACAAAAATGGAAATGACAATTCCCGTCACGGCAACGGCTGCTGCCAGGATCCATATGAGAACGATCACCCTAACGAGCGTCTTTTTTGCTTCCTGCATCAGACTCCCCCTTCACCTCTGATCCGTGTTCTGGTCCTTGTGCCGGTTTTCCCTCTGCTATTTTGCGGGAACTGCCGGACGACTGGAATTTTCCGGTCAGGATAAACAAGCTTCGGATCGATGCCATGATACCGATCAGCAGAAAGATCATGATCCAGTACTTTGTTCCGAGCAGCCGGTCCAGATAAAAACCAATACCGAAACTCATCGCCATACAGGTCATCATCGCGAGGCCAATCTGCAAAAGCATGGCAAACGCGTTGATAAGTTCGCGGCGCTCTCTTTTTTTATCCCGTTTTCTCATCATGCCGACCTTTCTACTATTACTTTATTATTACATTTCCCGTGCCTTTTTCGCACAGGCACTCACAGCTTCCATTACGGCGCTGCGAAATCCCTCTTTTTCCAGCACACGCACGGCTTCGATCGTCGTGCCGGCCGGAGAACAGACCATGTCCTTCAATTCACCCGGATGCTTCCCTGTTTCCAATACCATTTTCGCGCTTCCGAGTACGGCCTGCGCCGCCAGTTCATAGGCCTGCGCCCGCGGCATCCCTTCCGCCACGGCAGCATCGGCCATCGCCTCGATAAATATAAACACGTACGCCGGAGAACTTCCGCTCACGCCGATCACCGCGTCCATCATCGACTCGCTCACCTCATGGGCGATCCCAAAACTCGAAAAGATGTCCATCGCCGTCTTTTTATCTTCTTTGCTCACGGCATCGTTAAAACAGACACCCGCCGCTCCTTCCAGCACAAGAGCCGGCGTATTTGGCATACTTCTCACTAATCGGATATTCTTTCCAAAAAGGCGTTCTATATTCGCCATCGTCTGCCCTGCCGCGATTGAAATAACAAGTGTCTCTTCTCTGACAGCTTCCCGGATCTCCCCGATCACCGCCTCGAACTGGAACGGCTTCACCGCCAGGACCAGCACATCGGCTTTCTTTGCCACCTCTTTATTATCCGTCGTCACACAGACCGAAAATGCTTTCTCGATCTGTGCCAGCGCCTCCTCACTTCTGCGGGAAACGATGATTTCCTCCGGCTGATAACATTTTTTGTCTAAAATTCCTTTCAGCATCGCCTGCGCCATATTTCCACAACCGATAAATCCTAGCATAAAATCTCCAATCTGGAGCGTTCCCACACCGGGACATCCTGTCAACAGCACATGCTATCAACGGGACATCCTGCCGCCGCCTGCGACGCTCCCGCGCAAACAGCCGTATCCTGCCCGGTATCACTCGAGCATCGCTACCCGTCTCGCGTGCCGCTCCGCTCCTGAAAACTCCGTATTCAAAAACGTATCCACGATCTTTACAGCAAGTCCCGGACCGACGACACGCGCGCCAAACGCCACGATATTCGCGTCATTGTGAAGTCTCGTGGCCTCCGCGCTGAAACAATCGCTGCAGAGCGCCGCGCGGACTCCTTTGATCTTATTGGCGGCGATGGAAATTCCGATTCCCGTGCCGCAGATGAGGATCCCTTTCTCACACTCCCCATCGGCCACCGCATTTCCCACGAGCTTTCCGTATACCGGATAATCGACCGGATCCGCATTATAACTGCCGTAGTCCTTGTACTCCAGTCCCTTGTCCTCCAGATATTTTATGATCTCCTGCTTTAACTCATACCCTGCCTGGTCACTTCCTAATGCAATCATGGTATACCTCCTTATGTCCACTGCAATTTTTTCTTTATCTTATAAAGTAATTCCTTGATTTCCGCGTAGCTTGCTTCATATGTACTCTCATCCCCTCCGTGAAGCTCCATGATCTCGCCTTCCTCACCGGCAAATTCATGAAGCGTAAATACATGTTCCGAGATTCCAAAATCCTCTAATACTTTAACCTTTTCCACAAAGTTCATCGTCAGGATCAGCGTGTCCTCCGTCACTTCATCCGCGGAAAATCCTGTCGAGAACTGTTCTTCGCAGGGAACTGCATGGTTGATGAGAATGTCTGTCACCTTCATGTTCCGCGGTTCTGGAAACAATACGACAAGTCCACGGGACACGATCTCTTTTTCTTTGTCCATTAAAATACTCTTAAAAATCCACTCAGCCATCGGACTGAGGGTGATGTTCTCTTTACTTACAAATATGACTTTTCCATAATCCATAAAATTCCGCCTTCCGCAACTCACTCAAACGTCGATCGTACGTTGTCCTGCTGCCTTCAGGAGCCGGTTCATGATCGCCTCCTGCTGTTCTAGTTCATAAAAACTTTCCGACAGGATAATCTTTACATGAAGTTCGTCAAACTTACGAAGTGCGCCGTATATCATTTTGCCGACCGTTCCCTTCTTTCGGGAACCCACAGACACGACTTGTCCTTCCGGATAACTGCCCGCTGTCTCTTCGGCCGCCAAAATCCCGATCTCTTCTGCTTTATAACTTCCATCGCAGACATACGACTGAACCTGCTTCTGTATCCGGTCCGCAACCGCCGCCAAATTTCCCTGAAACACGATCATATCCGCCTTTGGTGCGTAATGGCGATACTTCATCCCCGGTGCTTTCGGCCGGTCCCTGCCCGCTGACATGAGTGCCGGATCCATGACCACTTCACCGATCACATCCGATAACATTTTTTTTGTAACGGCCCCCGGTCTCAAAATAACAGGAATCGTTTCTGTCATGTCCAATATCGTCGATTCGTATCCGATGCCGACATCACCGCCATCAATGACCATATCAATGATCCCGTCCAAATCTTCCCGGACATGCGCCGCCTTTGTCGGACTCGGCCTTCCAGATGTATTTGCGCTCGGCGCAGCCACCGGAACACCTGCCCTCTTTAAAAATTCGAGCGCCCCTGTGTGATCCGGCATACGGACCGCAACGGTACCGAGTCCTCCCGTCGTCTCATAGGGAACACATGACGCTTTTTCAAATATCATAGTCAACGGCCCCGGCCAAAACGCATCGGCGAGCTTTTCTGTTTTCCCTGATATCCCGCGCGCGATCAAATCAAGCTGTTTCCTCTCCGCGATATGGAGAATAAGCGGGTTATCCGACGGCCTGCCCTTTGCCGCGTATATCTTTTTCGACACCTCCGGGCGAAGTCCGTTTCCTCCCAATCCGTATACTGTTTCCGTCGGAAATGCCACCAAACCGCCCTCCCGGATGACCTGTGCCGCCTCCGAAAGTTCATCCCGGTCAAAACCGCCCGCCGGCGTCCATTTAATATATTTCGTCGTCATAGCGCCTTCACCGTTTCCCATTCTAAAATCTCTATAGCATATTTTACCACAATTTGATTAGAGATACAAGGAAAAATAAGCTCAACTGCCGCGCATCTCGATTCGCGGTGCACCCGTTCCCTCAATATAATCTTTCGTGATCGTAACCTTCCCGATCATATCATCTTTTGGTATTTCGTACATGATATCGAGCATCATTTTCTCAATGATCGAGCGGAGGGCACGCGCGCCCGTCTTCTTTTTCACCGCCTGGCCCGCGATCGCGAACAGCGCGTCCTCTTCAAAATCCAATTTCACCTCATCCATCGATAACAGCTTCTGGTACTGTTTGACGATCGCGTTTTTCGGTTCGGTAAGAACTTTTACGAGCAGGTTTTCATCCATCTCACTCAGCGAGTATATGATTGGGAGCCTTCCGATAAACTCGGGGATAAGCCCGTAGTTACGTATGTCTTCCGTCTCCACCCTCGAGAAGATATCCTTTTCATCGTCATAGCGGTCTTTCAGATCCGCCCCAAAGCCGATACCGCCGTGTTTGGTCAGTCTCTTTTTTATAATCTTTTCCAATCCCGGAAAAGCGCCGCCGCAGATAAATAAAATATGACTCGTATTCACCGTCGTCATCGGCACCATCGCGTTTTTATTGCTGGCTCCGACAGGCACTTCCACATCAGCCCCCTCCAAAAGCTTTAGCAGCGCCTGCTGGACCGATTCCCCGCTGACATCACGATGGTTCGCATTTTCTTTTTTCGCCAGTTTGTCGATCTCGTCAATATACACGATCCCGCTCTCTGCTCTCTCAACGTCATTGTCCGCATTTGACAACAGCTTTGAAATAACGCTTTCCACGTCATCACCGATGTAACCAGCCTCTGTGAGCGCCGTCGCGTCGGTAATGGCAAGCGGAACCTGAAGAAGCCTCGCCAGCGTTTTTACGAGATACGTCTTCCCGCTTCCGGTCGGGCCAAGCATGAGCATGTTCGATTTCTCGATCTCGACATCCATGCCTGGCATATTCCGTTCGCCGCTCTCCTCGGCCTTTTCTCGTTCCCGGATTGAAAGTACCCGCTTGTAATGGTTGTATACGCCGACAGAAATGACTTTCTTCGCTTCGTCCTGTCCCATCACAAAATCATCCAGTTTTCCCTTGATCACATGAGGAGCCGGGAGCTGCCGGATGTCGAGTACAGGCGCCGCCTCTTTCTTTTTTTTCTTTTTCGGTTTGACCGAATGCCTCGCCTGCATTTCTTCCGACATTCCCCCGCCAAACATATTTGCCAGATTGATAAATTCAATTCCCGGAATGTTTGGCGTTCCCTTCTGATCGGATGACCCGCCAGCGCTGCCCGCCGGACCAAGATTTGGAATGTCCTGCATTTGGATCTGGTCAAATGCTTTCTGCATGCAGTCCGAACAGATCGTGATATTCGAAATCGTCATCATTTTCTCCACCCTGCTCTCCGGCCTTTGGCACAGATAACAGGTCTTTTCATAGCCATCCCGTTCTCCCCCGTCTTTCTTATCCCTATGATCCGTCTTCGTAATTTCCTCGCTCAAAATCAATCCTCCAATCTAGAACTGCCTGATACAGCAGCCCATAGCGCCCAAAAGGAACTGCTATCATTTCTGATAACAGTTCCACTGTAACAAATTGTATCATTTTTATTTAGAAAATATCCCATTACCACGGCATGATCTGATAGCCGTCGTCCTGTGATTCATCCTCATATCCAAACGGATTGCTCTGCTGCCCGTTATTCTGCCCGTCGCTCTTTCCACCATTGTCCTGTTTTCCGTCATCCAGATTATTGATGGTCTCTGAACTTCCGAGCGTCACCTTTACATCCTGTTCCTTATATTCTCCATCCTGGCTCCGGGAGATCGTAACTGTGATCTCGGTGCCGGCTTCCAGGTTATTGACTTTCTCCTGTACCTGTTCGATCGTCGTAATCTTCGAATCATTGATCTTTGTAATGATGTCGCCCTGCTTGATGCCGGCCTGTTTGGCAGCGCCATTATCCGAAACGGCAGATACAAACACACCTACCGGGAGTCCGTATGCCTGGCTCAGACTCTCACCGACTGTCCGGCCCGAAATTCCAAGATATCCTTTTTCCTCATCTTTCAGCACTTTGCGGTTCATCAGTTCATTGATGATCGGCACGGCGTCCGTCATCGGGATCGCATAACCGATACCTTCCACCTTTGTATCCGCGTATTTTACTGAATTGATTCCTATGACATTCCCATTTGCATCGAGAAGCGCCCCACCGCTGTTACCCGGGTTGATCGCCGCGTCCGTCTGCAGAAGCGTCATCGTATTCGTGCTGTAGGTATTCTCATCTCCGACTTGAACCTGCCTGTCTTTTGCGCTGATATATCCGACGGTCACCGACTGGCCATAACCAAGTGCATTTCCGATCGCGATCGCCATCTGTCCGACCTTGACATCATCGGAATGGCCCAGGCTGGCCACTTTGATCTTCTGTTTCGTCTCTTCTTTCAGATCACTGATCTTCACCGAGAGAACTGCCAGATCCGCTGCGGAATCCAGTCCCTTTATGATACCATTTGCCGTAGAATCATCAATAAAGGTGACGGTAATGCTGTCCGCGCCCTCCACCACATGATTATTCGTCACGATCAGCAGCTCATCATTATCTTCTTTTACAATAAATCCCGACCCTGCTCCTTCCGTCGAATAGGACTGGCCGAAATAAGACGATACCGTACTCGTCTCCGTAATGGCAACGATCGAAGGCATCGCGCGGTCCACGATTCCCGATACATCGCCAAACCCTGCCGCCGAACCGGAAACTGCCATCACCTCATTCCCTGCGGTCGTATCCACCGTCCCAATCGTGCCTCCCTCGCTTCCGCCCGAAAAACGGAAACCGGAAATCTTCAGGACGACAAAGAAACACGCCGCTGCCACTACACCAAATACGACAGCTGAAACAATGATCTTTACCGCTCCGCCGGAATTTTTCCGCTTCTTCTCCGGCTGCCCCTGTTCAGGTTCCTTCTGGCCCGCGTTCACATTCTGGAACCGGTACATATTATCGTCGGAGGGCATGGCTTCCCCGCTTTGTTCTGTCTGTGCCTTTGCACCTGTATAAGTGTCCTGCTGCGCATTTACACTCGTCGGGTCCAGCGAACCCGAAAAAGAATTTTCCTCGTTATTCCAATTTCCTTCGCTCATAAGAATCTTCCTTTCTTATTTCCTTTATTACAAATTCATATGAAATTTGATGTATTTTTCCCGTTCTCAAATTGCATTATACATACCAATTGTGTTTAGTTTGTGAAATCTTTATTTTATTATTGTGAAAACTGGTAAAATATCTTATACTGTATATAATGATGTTGGGGCCAAAAAGTATTTTGTCCCCAACTGATGCCTCGGATTGCTCCGTTGTTTCACAACTCCCGCAATCCTTCAAACATTCGAATTCCGCTGATTTACTGCGTAAATCGCTCCTTTCTCATGTTTGGCGGGTCCCAAGGTCAAATGCCTTATCATGCAAGCATGAACGGCATTTTGACCTTTTGCCCCTGGCATCATGTAATATCACATAGGAAAGGATGATAACAATTGATTAAAGGAAATCAGAAATTACTAAATGTCATTCGCTTTATCATAGATGTACTGATACTCATTGTCTCCTTTGTGCTGGCCTATCTTCTGCGTTTTGATGAAGAGTTCAGCTTTCTGATCCGGTATGGGATCATAGACGAACCGATCGGGCTCTACGAAAAACTCGAGCAGTATATGCAGCTGCTTTTTCTTTTGATACCTTGTTATCTGCTCTCCTATTACATTTTTCATCTCTATGACCCAAAACGCGTCACGAGCCGCAAATCTCAGATGTACAATATTTTCAAGGCGAACGTGATCGGTATCCTTTACTGCACCGCCGGCCTGTATTTTATAAAACGGAGCGGAAATTACGCCCGGCTTTTTATCATTATATTCGTGGTCATCAATTTTATTCTTGAACTCTTTTTCCGTTTACTGATCACCACGATCCTGCGCAGGTTCCGCAAAAAAGGACACAATCTCAAACATATCCTCCTCGTCGGTTACGGCCGTTCGGCAGAAGGCTATATCGACCGTATCTGCGCGCACCCGGAATGGGGATATGTCGTACACGGTATATTAGACGACCGCAAACGGAATGGAAAATCCTATCGTGACGTACACGTCATCGGAGACATTGACGACCTGGAATCCATCATCGCCAATAATTCCTACGACGAGATCGCCATCACTCTCGGGATCGACCAGTACGGACGACTGGAAGACATCGTATCCATTACGGAAAAATCCGGCGTACACACCAAATTTATCCCTGATTACAATAACATTATCCCGACCAAACCTTATACCGAGGATCTGGACGGACTTCCGGTCATCCACGTGCGGAATGTTCCTCTGTCCAATTCATTCAACAAATTTGTCAAGCGGTCGATCGATATCGTCGGCTCCCTTGTCGGTATCATCGTGTTTTCGATTCCGATGCTCATTGTAGCGATCATTGTAAAAGCGACCTCGGAAGGCCCCCTCATCTTTCAGCAGGAGCGAATCGGCCTCCACGGAAAACCATTTATGATGTATAAATTCCGCTCCATGACAGTACAGAAGGCCTCCGAAGAGAAAAAAGCATGGACGACGCCCGACGATCCCCGCGTCACTCCGATCGGCAAATTCATCCGAAAAACAAGCGTGGACGAGCTTCCCCAGCTTTTCAACGTGTTAAAAGGGGAGATGAGTCTCATCGGCCCGCGGCCGGAGCGCCCATTTTTCGTAGAGAAGTTTAAGGAAGAAATCCCCCGTTACATGATCAAGCATCAGGTCCGTCCCGGCATCACAGGCTGGGCACAGGTCAATGGCTACCGCGGTGACACTTCGATCCGGCTGCGCATCGACTGTGATCTGTATTATATTGAAAACTGGTCTGTGATGCTGGACATCAAGATCCTGTTCCTCACGGTAATTAAAGGTTTCATCAACCGGAACGCGTACTAACGGGATGCCCGCTTTTTTGTTATTCATCCAGTTTTTTATGGATGAACTCATCCCACTTCGCGTCCTCTTCATCCATCTCTTCCTCTAACTCTTCTTCATCCAGCATCTCATCAAAGGCGTCGGCGAGTGCTTCCAGCACTTCCTCGTCTTCGATCTGGAGCAGCGTGATCTCCGGCTCCCCGCCGTTGTCCTCAATCTCGATGCCAAAAAAGTAGATTTCTTCGATCGATTCATCCACAGGAGTCAGGACCGCGTAGTCATCCCCATCCCATTCAAAGATGTATAATACCTCGCATGACAGCGTTTTTCCGTCTTCCAGTTCCAGGTCTACCGACATCTCCTCGATGTCTTCTAAATTAAAATCAGCCATTTTTCCCTCATTTCTGCGCCTTATTACGCGCCTAATTTCATTATTTTTTATTCTTACAGTAATATACAATATCATAATACATTTTCATCCTATTGTCCACAAAAATCCATCCAGACTTCGAAACGTTTTTTCGCCAGTCCGTTCCCCTTGACAATCAGCACCATTTTTATATACAATAGAATCAACCCGCGAAAATCGGATTTCAGACGTTCCGTGTAGACCGGGATTACTTTGGAGAGGAGGCAGGCAGATGAAATATTCTTATCGTACAAAGGGTACCTGTTCCCAGCAGATCGACCTGGAAATCAATGACGACGTGATCACAAACGTAAAATTTTATGGCGGCTGTGACGGAAACCTGAAAGCGATTCCGATCCTGGTAGACGGACTGACCGTCGATCAGATCACCAAAAAGTGTGCCGGTATCCAGTGCGGATTTAAAAACACGTCCTGCGCGGACCAGCTCGCAAAAGCAGTTCTCGCGGCGAAAGAAGCTGAGGAACAAGGCGCGAATTAACCCCCCGTGTGTTCGAAACCATCCACACGTAAAACAAAACTAAGGAGATTACAAACATGAAAAACAAGAACATATTTACTATCAGTCAGGCAGCTATGATCGCTGCCCTCTATGTCGTACTCACTTATATTGCAAATGCGTTCGGATTAGCAAGCGGAAACCCACAGGTAAGACTATCCGAAGCGCTTACCATTCTCCCCTTCTTCACACCGGCAGCTATACCGGGATTGACGATTGGCTGCCTGCTCAGCAACTGGCTGACCGGCTGCGCCATACTGGACATCATTTTTGGTACGGCCGCCACGCTCATCGGCGCTGTTCTCACCTACGCGCTCCGTCGCTTTCGATGGCTCGCTCCGGTGCCGCCCATTGCCGCCAACACGATCATTGTCCCCTGGGTTCTCCGGTTCGCGTATGGCATGGAAGACGCCATCCCCTTCCTGATGCTGACTGTGGGGATCGGCGAAGTCATATCGTGCGGCGTTCTCGGCATGATTCTTTTGCTCTCGCTACAAAAATTTGGAAAAAATATATTTAAAGCCGATTGACTTTTTCCTCCATCTAAGGGTATAATGCTTGTTACGGACATTGTTTGTCCTATGCGAACAAAACTTTTATCATATGATATGCAGACGCGCAAATGGGAGAACTTATGAAAAGATATATTGTAACAGGCATGATACTATTGCTCATCATGTTCGGTGTGGTCATCCTGCACCCGTCCAAGCCTCAGTATGAATCCAGCAATAACACAGAGGATTCTTATGAATATTATTATAATGAAAATGTTGAGGATGAGGAGGACTCGCTATTGCCTGAGGACCTGAATTCCATACTGGCCGATAATCCAACCGTTCCGCTTGATCTGATCCCAAGCAGTATAACCGTTTTGGTGAACCGACTATACCCGCTGCCTTCCAATTACATTCCATCCAGCCTGGTCGTTCCTAATGTAAAATTCAATTTTTCATACTTATCCGACAAAAGAAAAATGCGCAAAGTAGCTGCCGATGCCCTTGAAAAACTATTTGAAGGCGGAAAGAAGAAAAACATCGAGTTATATGGTGTATCCGGCTACCGCTCTTACGCGCGCCAAAAGGAAATATATGACCGAAACATCGCTTCACGCGGGCAGTCTGCCACGGACGCCGTTTCTGCCAAACCGGGAAGCAGCGAACACCAGACCGGCCTGACGATCGATGTTTCTGCCAAAAGTGTGAATTTCCGGTTAGACCAGAGTTTTGGCGATACAAAAGAAGGCAGATGGCTGGCGGAAAACGCCCATCTGTACGGGTTTATCATCCGTTACCCTTATGGCAAATCATCCATTACGGGCTACAGCTACGAACCGTGGCACATTCGTTTTGTCGGCAAGACAGTTGCCACTTACCTGTATGAAAACAATCTTACACTAGAAGAGTACTATGGTGTTGAAGCCGCAGCCGACGAACCGGATAACGCTGTCGATGTAGAAGACCCGGATACGGTCAAATATGCGACGCCGAAGCCGACCCGAAAACCGACGCCAAAACCAGATCCCACGGAAAAACCGGCTTCTACGAAAAAACCAAAGCATACGCAGAAGCCAAAACCGAAAAAAACAAAAACACCCGCTAAAGCCACCGCTAAACCGGCGGCAAAAACAGCAAAACCGGTTCCTGCAGAAAAACCGCCTGAACCAACACCGGCGCCGCCGGCACCAACCGCACCTCCGGCACCGACCCCGGCACCTGACGACCAAAAAAACAACGATGATTCCGCCCCTGATGCCGGTAATGCTTCATAGAAAGGAAGAACACATATGAGAACAATACTTATGCTGGTTACTTATTTTCTCCTCTGCATCCTGAGCATACCTTTACTGCTCATCGAATGTGTCATCCGAAAGATCAATCAAAAAGCAGCGGCGGCGTTTGCCCTCTGCGTTGTGCGGATCGCCTTTCATTTTGGCATGTTCTTGTCGGGATGCAAAAAAGAAGTCATAGGGATCGAAAACATTCCGACCGACACTCCTGTTATGTTTGCCGCCAACCACAGAAGTTTTTATGACATCATCCTTGCTTACGCCGTGATCGCATCTGCCGGCGTACAGGTAGCATTTGTTTCAAAAATAGAACTGAAACGGGTCCCGATGATCGCCCAGTGGATGTACTTTTTAAACTGCCTGTTTATGGACCGCGGTGACATGAAGCAAAATATGGGAGTCATACTAAACGCCATCGCGCTGGTCAAAGAAGGTTATTCGATTTATATCGCCCCGGAAGGCACGAGGAACGCAACGGATACCCTCCTTCCCTTTAAGGAGGGCAGCATGAAAATCGCTGCCAAAACAAATGCGCCGATCGTCCCAGTCTGCATTAAAAATACGGAAAACATACTGGAAAACCATCTCCCGTGGGTGCGGGGCGGACACATATCCATTGAGTTCGGAAAACCGCTCTACGTGGAAACACTTGACAAAGAGGAAAAGAAACATATCGGTTCCCGTGTACAGCAGATGGTGCAGGAAATGTATGACAAAAAAGAGATTGTATAATTTCCCTTTTCATTTTCAAAAAAACATGTTAAAATAAGTTCTGGCGAACTTTTTGACAACATAAATCACGAAAAAGAAAGAGAGGTACGGATAGCGTGAAAACCTTTTTGATCATCCTTTGTATCGTTCTTGCTGTATTATTAGTGGCATTTATCGTACTGTCGATCATCGGCAAGAAACTGCAGAAAAAACAGGAGGCTTCACAATCACAGATGGAAGCGGCCTCACAAGTGACATCTATTCTTGTCATTGATAAAAAGCGGATGAAATTAACGGAATCGGGACGTGATTGCGCGGAGTCCATCCGAGGAAGCCTCTCCCGAAAGGATGCCGGTGCATCATCGGCGCG
>CAJTTQ010000013.1:17090-49168 GCA_910579145.1 uncultured Eubacterium sp. | reverse complement strand
CAATGCCAGACACATTGTACATACTTTGTAGATTAAAGATTTGTTAATTTTTTTCATAGATATCTCCTTTCCGTGCGATCTTCGCACATATTAATTGTACTGTTTGCAGAGCGATAACCCAAAAACAGAGATTCTGAAAGGGAAACGTTCTGACAAAAGCGAAAATGAAAAACCAAACAAAGACGACACCCGTGGAGATCAGGCGAAAGGCCCGGTATCTTCCATATTTGATGGGGGGTCTTTTTTTGGATGTAACAGGGCCGATCAGATAAGTAATGCCTATGCTGACGGCCATTACAGCCACCTGTACCGAGTGCGGCAGGGTGATACCTGTAAGCAGCATCGGCAGGACTGAAAAAAGTGTGGTAAACACAAAACAGGAACTGTAATGGTCAAAATGAATGCCTCTGAACATACGAATCGGTATGAGTGTCAGCATAAGTACGGCATACTCACGAAATAGACCCAAAACTGCGAATACGATTGCCAAAATGATCAGCTTGGAACCTTCACATTTGAAAACAGAAATCGTAAAGTGCATTTTCTCCATCTCAAAATCTGTAAAGTGATATGTCGCTTGTATCTTTTGAGATAAAGCGGATTGAGCTTCCATTCCGTAAACACCTCCTGCGTGTTACCTTTGATTACGAGTGCCAGTATAGCAATCAATTTGTAACATTTGGGAAAATATGCGCGAAATCTGTCATATGCTGGCTGAAAGCGTCCAAAAGGAAAAAATGAGGGGAATAAAAGGTACATGAACCACCGGATGACGGATGTTGCGAAAATAAACTATATTGAGACGATTTTCCTGCTATAATTCTATTCGAAATACAAATTACAACTACACTATATTTAACCAGCAAAGGAGGAATAATTATGGCGGTAGTGGACAAACGTTTGTATAAAGAAGTCGGAACACGAGTTTATAACCTGAGGACGAAAAGCGGTCTCTCAAGGCAGTACCTGGCAGATCAAATGCAGATTTCAGCAAAGTTCTTATATGAAATCGAAAATGGAAGGAAAGGTTTCACGGTACAGGTGCTTAATAATCTTGCCACGATTTTTGGTACATCATGTGATTATCTGGTACGTGGAGAGGAAGCAACAAAGGCTGCAGAGCCGCAAAAGGCTCCGGAACCGGTGAAAGCACCAGAGCCACCAAAAAAACCTGAAAGCAATCTTGACAAGGCATTGAAATTGTATAATGTTGAAGAGCAGGATATGATTGCAATCATACTGAGAGCTGTATATTCAGGGAGAAAGAGAGCCGAAAAAAAATCATCCCCAGAAGAAGAGTAGAATATGTCTCTGTGTCCTGACATGGAAAAAGCCGGAGGGAACCGCAAAATGGTGGTTTCCTCCGGCTTTTTCGCATAAAGGGGCACGTCGTGCCGCTCGTAATGACGAAATGGAGCCCTCACGGACTCCATTTAATTCGTGTGTGCTAGCAAGAACCTTATGCGTGATATGGCATCACTACCTGTACCGCCTTGAGCAGAGGATCCCATATACCCAGAATACGGTTCCCAGCACGACCAGGGGCATCGCCTCATGAAACCACATCACACTTCCCTGCATACTCCCGTATTCGATAAGAGAAAATTCCTCCACCGTAGAAGTCCCCAAAATGGCATAACACAGAGCGGCAAGAATGGCAACCGCCACACTCCGAAACGCAAATGCGGCGGCCAGTACGACCCCGTACATAAGAAAGGAAGCAACCGTCATCTGCAGAAAAAGATCCGTAATCTCACCCATTGAATTGTCGTAAAACAGGAACACCGGTGAAAAACTTATCACAGTGGCACAGAAAAATACAGCAGACATGGCACCAATACCGCCAGACATAACGAGCAGTTCATTTCCCTCCCCTTCCAGGTACTCTTTCAGTGACAGATACAGCCACCAGACGGAGAAGACCGGAACATAAAAATAGGAAACATCCACCAGTGTCGTATTGATATCCTCAGGAGTACGTGGACCTAACGTATAAGCATATGCCATCAGCGGGATCAGGATATAAAACACGATCAGAGGGATAAAAAACATCCACTTCATATTCTTTGCCTGCAGATAGCATCGTTCCAGTATCTTAGACATCTCCCCGCCTCCCTATATTTTTAATGATGCACATATAACCGTCCTCAACTGAAGGTTCCAGTGCCGGAAGTGCTAACTCTGTCCCTGATAGGATCCGGTAGTACACAGTACCGTTCTGTTCATACTGCTTTTCCAAGATGGCATGGGAAGGTATAGAAGAATCCTTTTCTTTTTCACAGGCATACACTTTTCCACCCGCCAGCTGTTTCATTTCCTCACAGGTACCGGTATATAAGATCTCTCCCCTGTTCATCACGATTACGCGGTCACAGCAGGCTTCAATATCCTCGACGATATGTGTCGATATGATAACGGTCTCCCTCTCCCCAAGTCCCGAAAGGATCCTTTTAAAGTTCATCCTCTCCTCTGGATCAAGACCTGCTGTAGGCTCATCAAACATAAGCAGTTCCGGCCTGCCGAGCAACGCCTGTGCCACACCGACGCGGCGCATCATTCCGCCTGACAGCTTACCTGTCTTAGTCCCGGCACTGTCCGTCAGATTGACGGCCGCCAGCGTTTTTTCGATCCATTCCTTCCTCTCCGGCCGGGGGATATCTTTTACCCCGCAGAAATAATCAAGGCAATCCTGCACCGTGAGTTCCTTAAACAACCCAAAGGACTGCGGAAGATACCCGACGTGATTTTTTTTCCTGCCAAGGGGGACTCCGTCCAGCAGCACGGATCCACCTGATACCTTGTACAGATCCGCCATACAGCGCATCAGTGTGGTCTTTCCTGCTCCATTCGGCCCCAGGAGTCCATAGATCCCATGCTCCAGACGGCAGCTTACCTTGTTTAGCACCTGTTTTTTTCCAAAAGCTTTACTTACATTACTTATCTCTATCAATCCCATACTGCTCCTTCCTGCATTTCTTCCAGCCTTTCCATTTCCTGCATCATTTCCTCTTCGGAAATAGAGGGATATAATTCCCCCTCTTTCTTGTATTTTTCATACGTGTCTTCTAGATCGATCAGTCCTCCAATGATATGATCCGTTCCGAAAAACCAAAAGGAACCGTTCATGTAAGGCGGTATGATAATGGTTTTTCCCGTCAGATCTGCTTCGCCTCCTTTATAACGTCTGATAGCGGAAACCCAGTTCTCTTTATTTTTCTTTACTGGACTATCCTCGCTATCACAGAGCAGGGGGAATATGATCCGGCAGCCTTCCAACTCACACTCCTGTGCAAAATAGCTCCCCATCAGCGTCATGCCATCACTTGTCCCGCAAAATCTCCCATCTCCGCTTAGTGACAGGTTGCTGTATAACGGAACATCCGTATGTATCTGCCCATGAAATGCAACCTCGTAACCCAGGCCCTCAAACGTGTTTCCCATATAGCCATTTTGATTGATATATACCGGCCGGCATCCAGGCATAGGATAGTAGGCAAAATACCCGGGCAGAAAAATCCCCTGACCCGTACTGTAGTGCTTTTTACCACTTCCTTCATATATAAATGTCAGTGCGTGTACCAGTTCTCCGTCGGGAACCGGAATGCGGACATGATCCCCCTTCCGTTCAAAGGGAAGTTCTGTTCCCGATGAGGTCCTGACTGTCTCCAGCCGGTAACCATGATACAGGGTGAAATAATACGCTGGCAGATCAGACCTGTCCGGTTCCACCGTCACCTCTGCCATCAGTTCACGGCGGACTGTCAGGTCAAGGTCATAGCGTTTCACTTTAAATTCAGCTTCCCTGTACTGTGTCATATCCGTGCAGTCATTCAACTCGTAGTAGAGATCGTCTGCTGTTAGTGCGTCCTGCCCGCTGATCCCATCGTCCAGGTTTACTGTCGAGGTCGGTTGGAAAAAGAGGATCAGGGACACCGCTGTCCCCAAAACGGCCAGTCCGCCCCAAACCTTCCCTGTACGCATCCGGGAACAGATGAACAAGATGGACAGCATAAGCAGGATCCAAAACAAAATCCGCTGAAAATTTACTGCTTCAAGGGGAAAAATGTAATAGGGATTCCCCCACACTGTTTCGTAATCCCTGCTATAAAGTCCGAGCAGGTCACTGATCCGGTACAGCCATTCTTTTCCATAAGAAATCTGATGGAGGGTGCAGATGAACTTGCTATTAAAGAGAAACCAGACCGCAACCAGCAGACAATACCCTGCTGCTTTTGATCTTAGCAGCGAGAAAACCCTCCCGCCCAGTATGGCAAACAAATACAAAAGAAAGTGATACAAAAACACACTGACGAGAATAAACAGCAGATAACGACGGGAGTGAATTTCATTGATACGCATCGCTATGATCTGGTATACAACAAAAATAGTGCAGTAGAGGAAATCTAGAAACAGCAATAGAATTCCCTGCATCCGTATAATATTTGAATGTCTGCCGCCAATACAGGCAATGGTTTCCTCGATCCGTTCCCGCCGTACTTTGCAGAAAAATTCATAGGATAGAAACAGAAAGAATAGAAACGTAAGCTCCAGGGCTTTCATGCAGATCACAAAAGAATCCACCCATGACACAAGTCCCCCATGGACGGAGTTTGCCAGATAGATAATTAACCCAGCTGTATAAACGATACTTGTAACTAACGTAACCGGGTACATGATAAAAAGTTTTATAATGTAGTAAAAGGGCGAATGAGACCGATGCTTTGTCCCATAGGCTAGAAACCTCTTTAACTTAGAAATCATCCTTCCCTCCTGATTTAGTTGCTTTTGGGATTCAAAACCCTGATAAGGTTATGAATCCCAGTGGTTTTGTTATGCATTGCTAATTAGTGTTGATACTATACATCCACTTTTAGGATTGCTTTTAAGATTTCCGTATGTGTACGCTCTCGCCACAGTGTAACTTCCTCTTGATACTTTTAAGTCCTTACTATGTGCTTTCATATCTGCTGACATAGTATATTTCCAAACCTTATATGTAAGATGAGCAGAATCTTTTCCTGCATACATGTATGATTCTGCACAGTACTTGCTAGTCTTACTATTAGTGGAAGTAAAGCGATATGTTCCAGTTGTATTTCCCAGTATGGCCGTAGAAACGCTTGTTTGATCAGCGTTCAGCATTGAACCGACCCTGCCAGCATAACATGTTGTGCCTCCGATCAAAAAAGCTGCTGCCAATACAGATGCGATTACTTTTTTATGTCTTTTCATAATAATTTTCATTCCTTTCATTATATTCTTTTCGAATCTTTTAAAGTATGCTATACTTAAATTTGAAATTTTCTACAGCGTTCTTTTCGGTATACACTACCATGTGAAAAGAACGCTTTCTTCAATGGACTTTCTGTAAACAGATTGTTTGTTCTGATACATTCTCTCACCTCACTCATAAAAATTTAAAATCCTATAAAGCCTTCTTCGGCTAGTAGTTTCTATATCCTCTAATAGTTTACAACATAAGGAATATGGTTTCTATATATAAGACAAATAAAATTTGCATTTGGTTCCCAAATAAACATTTTATTTTTTCTTTATACGCACAATTTTTCTCTGTTTTCTATGTCACTACCTGCATTTTTCTCTAATCATAAAACGTAAGTTCCCTTTGTCCGACTTTTTTGGACCAATCTTTCTTTGTTTCCAATACCAATGTCTGTATTTTTCTCTAAGTATAACACATAAATTTCCTTTCTCCGAATTTTAAGTATCAGTGGTCAAAAAAACGGGATGAGCGGTAATTTTCGAGATCCTGCTTCCGATTATCTTCTGTTTATTACCATTCGTCCACCTTCCTGATATCGTGACATTTTTCTTATATAAAAAGAAAAAAATTTTTCACTCAGGAAGTTTCAGTTCTTTATGTACAAAAGGCGTGTGCGTATATTTACTGAACCTAAAATTTTATTTCCATCTTCTAACAATATGTGTTACTATTGTGTTAGTAAATCTGCTGACCGCTGTACTGGTCACTTGGAGGAAGGGAGGATATTCCATTGATTTTTAAAGTTGCCATCTGTGATGATGAAGAGAACGACATCTTTCTTTTGAAAAACCATCTGCAAAAAATCGGCGCGGGTCTCGATATTGATTTCGAGATTACCACATACAATGACAGCCGGCTGCTGCTGTCCGATTATGTACGGCAGGGAACGTTCCATATCCTGTTTCTGGATGTAGAAATGCCGGAGCCAAACGGGATTGCGGCAGCACAACGCATCCGGCGCCTTCCTGACCGCGATGTACGGATCGTATTTGTCAGCAGTTATCCACAGTACATGAAGGACAGTTTCAATGTGCAGACCTTCCAATACCTGACAAAACCATATGCTTATAAGGAACTACAGTCGGTCATCCTGCAGCTGGCAAAAGATTTTGAAGAATCCAAAACCTCCTGCCTGTTGTTAAAAACAGATCAGTCCGAAGAACTTGTCAATGTAAATGATATTATTTCCATTGAATGTCTGAATGCCAAAAACAAGACACTACTGGTCCATTTAGCGGATCATACGATAGAGGCATCCGGTTCCATCGGTGATCTGGAGGATGAGCTGGCTGACCATGGACTGATCTCTCCCTGCCGCGGATACCTCATCAATATCAAGCATCTCCACTACTTTCAGGGGGACTCTGCGATCATGCGTGACAAGTCGGTGATTCCGTTGAGCCGCCGGAAGAAAAAGAGTATTCTTGAACTATTTAACAGAAACTTACTGGTCCTGTCTATGAAACGATAGAAACTACAGATTTGCAAAGGAGTTTGTCTTATGATATTTGATATGATATGCATGATTTTTGATGCCGTCATTCTCACGATTTATTTGCATAAAATACTGGGTAAAAGAAAGGAGTCCGTCTCAGCCGCCCTCTATGTCGGATGCCTTTGCCTGGTGGAGATCTTTCTTATTTTTCTTATGCGATATTTCGGTGGACAGCATACTAGTTTTAGAGTGTTTCTTTCAAATCTGGCCAGTTTTGCCACTACCTTTATACTGACCATTCTCCATAAAAGCAATCTAAGGCACCGGTTGTTTGTTTCCATTTCGTTCCACGTATATGCTTCCATGTCAGAGCTTATCGTGTACAGCATCTGTTCCCTTCTCCCGGCTTCCATGTCTGAGATTCTTTTTTCCAATGAAAACTACGGTCTTCTGATGTCTAAGATCGTGCTGTTTATCTTACTTAACATCACGATCTTATTGTGGAACAGAAAAAAACAGCACTACTCCCTGCAGTATTCTATCCTGATCATGATGATGCCTTTCCTCTCCTTCCTTCTGCTTTTAACAATGACACACCAGCTCACATGGACGACGGGCACGGTATATGATATACTCCATCTGGCGGGGATGACGGGGATACTGGTTGCCAATGTCCTCAATTATTTTCTGCTGGATAATTTAATGAAGGTAAAGGAACTGGAACAGCAGAAGATCCAGATGGATAAGCAGTTTGAATATGAGACAGATAAGTATCAGCAGATTTCGACGGTTTACCGCGATTCCCGCCGTTTCATCCATGATGCCAAGAAGCACTTTTTTTTCATCCAAAACTGTATGATAGAGAAAAATTATGATTCAGTCATCCCCTATCTGCAGGAAGCGGTGAAAGATATTGAGAATACGCATAACCGCATCAACACGGGAAATCTGGTGATTGATGCTTTCGTAAGCAACCACCAGTCTATCGCGGAACAGGAAAATATTGAATTTCTTACCGACATCCAGATCAACAATGAAAATGTCGTAATTGCAGATTATGACTTTTCCGTCATTTTGGGAAACCTTCTGGACAATTCCCTGCATGCGTGCAGGAAGATACTTACACCCGCTCCCCGGCAGATCGCCGTGGAGATATTTACCACAAATATGGAACTGGTCGTTCATATCTCAAATACCGTACCGGCCCCTCATATGAGGGAGTCTGAAAGTTCCCAGCACCTGGCTCATGGGTTCGGGATGAAGAATATTGAAGTTGTAGTTGCAAAATATCTGGGAACTTATACCCACTACTTAGAAGATGGACGATATCATTCCATCGTTGCCATTCCCTGTCCGATACAGGATTAACCGGTTTTTTACAGAATCATTTTTTACAGAATCAGGAAATTTTACTTGATGAAACAGGAAGTATGTGGTATTATGAAAATATGACGATATAAATATTACAGGGTTTTTTGGGGGGAACTCAGACTCAGAATATATTATTAGCATAATGTGTGCGAGGGTAGTGTCAAATGAATTATGAAAACTGGAACAAAGAGAAACTGTTCTGAATGAACCTTGAAAACTGCAAATGGTTTAGTCCGTGGTATGCTATCGCCACCCTTGACTGCACGAAAAAGAACTGCTGTCGGGTAGTTACCGACGGCGAAGAACTTAGGAACAGCTGGTTCTTTCTCCGTCGCCTGCAGCAGTATAGCAGTTCTTTTTCGTGCAGTCAAGGGCACGGCCGCTCCCGCGGTGGCTGCTCCCGGACCTCCGGCTCGGAAGCTAGGAACATCTGGTGTTTCCGCTGTTCTGGTACCGGAGGATCGTCTGTTGTCCCAGATAGATCAGAAGCTGCCATCTGCCCGGCATATTGTCCGCGCCCTTGAGCATTTCGATCTCATTCAGGACTTTATAGTTGCGGTGTTTGTGCGGCCTTAAGAAATTGTAATAAGCTACCCACAGGGCCAGGTCGTAGTTTGCACCGTTGATGTTGTCAAAACCGTTGGTGGGCCGGTAGGAGGCCTTGTATGTGCGGTTGAGCCGTTCGATCATCTGCTTGAATGGCCGGAATTCTTCGGAGACGGCGTCTTCGTTGGTAAGTCCGATCACCTGTGTGATGTCGAAACGGAACTTTTCGCCGAACTTGTGGAAGAACTGCTGGGCGGCAAGGGGATAGGCGCTGTAGCCGTCGGCAATGAAGCGGAACTTTTCAGGAAGTTCCTTCAGGTGCCGGAAGGCCATCCGCATGGCGAGGATACAGGGGCCGACACCGCGGTTGTCTGATATCTGGTAACCGATGATGGAGCGTGAGAGTGCGTCCATGATGAACCAGACGTAGCCTTTGATCCCCCGGATTTTGATATAGGTCTCATCGGCGGTGAAGGTGCTGCCGGTGTGGTAGTCATAGCTGTCGGTGAACGGTTTGACGCAGATGGCAGCGGTCTTACAGTAGTTGGCCACCTGCTGGTGTGAGATACGGATGTTATGTATTTCCCTGAGTGCATGGGTGGTCTTGCGGAGGGAGAGTCCGAGGTTGACCCGGTAGGTCAGGCAGAGGGACATGACATTCTGATCAAATTTGCTGAACCGGAGGGAGGAGGCGTGAGGAGGGAGGGAGTCCATGTCCATGCGGAAGAAATCTACCTGGAATTCCCGGTAGATGTAGTGGAGCTTGTATTTATTTTTGCCGTAGTCCTGCTCAAGGTCTTCCCTGTCCACTTTTTTGAGGTTGTGGAGATAGTAGGGGCATCTGGGGTTGACGCATTTATGGATGATGAAATGCTTCCGGTTTTTCTTGCGGGCGAGCGAGTGGTCACAGTGGGGGCAGCGCAGGATGTTATGCTTTGAGAAGCGGTTTTCGGCAGGGCTGAAACGGGAGCCGCAGACCTTGCAGAGGATCTGTCCTTTGGAGCCGTTGTTTTTGTAGAGATAGTCTTTGGGGGCATTGCATCGGGGGCAGGTGCAGCTGTCGTCGATATCGCAGTCGGTACGGCGGCTGACGGGTTTGATTTTTTTGCCATAGCGCCATTCGATATAGGGGATGAAGTCACGATAGTCCCAGACCTCATAGTGAATGATTTTGGGGAGTTCATCGACCTTGTATTTCTGGTATTTTGGGGAATGCGAGTCGTCGTAAGCCCATTGTCTGAGAGGGATGAATTTACAGATAAAGCTGAGTAGCCAGCAGTTTTGCTGATAAAGGTATTGAATTATTTGCAGAAGATAAAGTATAATGTTCATAGCAATAACCTTTCTATGTTGTTAATGGTTTGTGGTGAACTTATTATACTTCAAAAGGGAGGTTATTGCTATTTTTTTTGCAAACTCCCGAAAATAAAGGAAAAAACAATAAAAGAGGGTAGTAAATTTGACACTACCTGTGCGAGAATGGAGGATCATATATGAAAAGAAAAGTGAGAATGATTGTAGCTGCTGTATGTACGATTGCTGTTGCTGGACTTTTTTTCAAGCCTGATCATGTGAACGTTTATGCGAAATCGTACGGGGTAGAACAAGTAGTGGTATCAGAAACCGTGGTAGATGCAGGGGATGTATTGATGGTACCTACTCTGTGGGAAACAGATGGGATGCACATCTATTTCTTTTCAGATGAAGGAGAGAGCTTGAAAAACGTGTCAGTAGCTGAGGGGCAGAATTACACGATACCGTCGTATACAGCCACCATGTTTTCCCCGATCCCAGACGGATATAAATTTGCAGGCTGGAGAGTGGATGGGAAACCCGATGAGTTAGGAAATAATAGCTGGAAATTGCTGCGTGTCCTTGCACCAGTCGAACCGGGTGAAAATACTCCGGTACCTTCGGCCAAACCGACACCGGTTGAGACAGAGGTTCCGACCGATACGCCGACGCCGGTCGTGACCGAAGCACCGACTGATACGCCGACACCGATCGTAACCGAAGCGCCAATCTCGACGATATCGCCGACACCCGTTGTGACCGAAGAACCTTTGCCGACACAGGCGCCGATCGTGACCGAAGAGCCGGCGCAGACAACGGCACCGGTTGTGACGGAAGCACCGACGCAGACGTCAGCACCGGTACAGACAACGGCACCAGTTGTGACGGAAGCACCGACGCAGACGTCAGCACCGGTACAGACAACGGCACCGGTTGTGACAGAAGCACCGTCACCGACGCAGACACCGGCTGCTACAGCAGAGCCAACGATTACACCGGAGCCAACGAACACGCCGGATGTACCAGGAGAGGACATCGACAGCACCGTGATAAAGAGTGCAGGTGCTTATCAGTTGCAGCCAATGATCAAATATTCGCTGCAGGGAGGCGTTTCCCATGTTGAGGGAGACATTACTCTTTATGCAAACCCGATCGAGTTTACGGTTGAAGCAGGGGGATTGTTTCAGTTTTATTGATTTGAGTTGTAAAATGTAAAGAAAGAACCATCGACACTTGCGATAAAAATTGCCAGTGCCGATGGTCTTTTTTGTATCGTAAGGAAGAAGAGAACAAGCCGACGATGACTCAGAAAGAATACTCTTTGGAACAAGGAGGGTATCGGGAATATTACCAGAGGAAAATGTATAGCGCAGATAAATAGAAACTGGCAGGTGAATGGCCACCTACCAGTCAATTCTTCTCAGCAAAAAGGATATAAGTGATTCGTTTCTAGATAGGAAAGAGACTCCTGCTGTTGGGCAACTGAATTATTTTCAATCAGCAGGGAGGATTGGATCTGATACAGACGCATCAGCCGGTCGAATTCCTGCCAGTTGATACTACCCTGTCCCACTGACTGGTGCAGGTCGAAATGACCGTCATTATCATTGATGTGGATGTGCCGTATGTATGGGTGCGCCAGTTCCATCCACTCTTCGAGCGTGGAGTGGGAGAGATTGGCGTGGGCCACATCGAGACATAGGTGAAGGGTGGGGCAGTTTTTCGCGGCTTCTCCAAACGCGGCAAACATCTCCGGTTCCAGATCAAACATATTTTCCATAAAAATTTCGATGTTTGGATATTCTGCTGCCAGGGCACAAAAGTATTCAAGGTTTTTCTCTAGCCAGTTCTGGCGATATATTTTGTCATAAAAATTGGCGATCAGGTTCGTGTGGAAGATCACGCCGCGGATACCCAGATCTTTTGCGATGTTCATGGATTGGCGCATCCGCTGGTCGGATATTTGCCGGATCCGGGCGTCGGAACTATGGATGGCAATATCAAGGAAAGCCCCGTGCAGAGTATCATTGCTCCTGTCGCGAGGTAGATCGCTATAAAAGGAAATGAGTGTGTCGATTTGGGATGGACTGTCCAATACAGCCGGTATAAAAAAGTCATTGTATTCAAAAGCGGCATTGTACTTGGCAGAAAGTTCTAAACTCTTGCTTATTTCTTCTTTTTTTGGTATAATTTCGATGATGGACATAGTTACCTCCGTTTGTACATAAATACTATCATGTACTATAATAAAGGATTTTTATCATTTTTGCAAGAAACATCTATCTTTTTTGGAAGGCGGGTGCAGATTTTAGTATGAAGCTCACGGAAAGACAATTTGAAGAGGTTTTGGAGATGGGGATTCTCCTTACCATAGAAAAAAATCATGATTGCCTGTTTGAACTCATTATGGAAAATGCGATGGCAATAACGAACTGTGACGGCGGCACATTATATTTATATGAGGATCATGAACTCCACTTTAAGATCATGAGGACCGAGTCCCTCGGGATCAGTAAGGGTGGGGACGGAGAGGAAACACATATGCCGCCTGTACCGCTGAGGGAAGAAAATGTATGTGCGTATTCCGCAATCCACGAGGAAGTCGTGAACATTGCGGATGTATATAATAGTGATAAATTTGATTTTTCGGGCCCGCGTAAATACGACGCGCTGACAGGTTATCATACGAAGTCCATGCTCGTGATCCCGTTGCGGAATCATGAGGGCGAACTGATCGGTGTGCTCCAGTTGATCAATGCGATGGAAAACGGGGAAATCGTGCCATTTGATCCCGGTTATGAAAAGGTCGTTATGTCGCTGGCATCGCAGGCCTCGATTTCGATTTCGAATTTAAGATATCTGGGTGAAGTGAAGGATATGATGTATTCCTATGCGGAGACGATGGCCACGATCATCGATGAGCGGACGCCCTACAATGGGAACCATACGAAGAATGTGACGCATTACACGGTGGACTTTGTGGATTATCTCAATGAACAGCATGAGGCCGGCCTGTATGACGGGTTTTTTGATGAGAACAGAAGGGAACAGCTGATGCTGGCGGCGAGCCTTCATGATATTGGGAAAATGAGCATTCCGTTGAGCGTTATGAACAAAAGTACGAAGCTTGGTAATCTGCTGCAGGGGATTATAGACCGCTATAAGCTGCTCGGCTGTTATTATAAGATTGATTATTATGAAAAACGTATCGCGCTGGAAGAATATGAGGAAAGAGCCGCTTATTTGTCGGAAGCGAGGAATCTTGTGGAAGAAGTAAATGTAGCGCCTGCATTGCCGGAGGAATTGGAGCCGAAAATAAAAGAACTGGCAGAATGCGTGTATCATGGAGTGGATGGTGAAGAAGTACCTTATCTGACGGAAGAAGAGGCGGAGTGCCTGTTGATAAAAAGAGGTACGCTTACTTTAGCAGAGAGGAAGATCATGGAAAACCATGTAGTCGTTACCCATAATATCCTCTCTAAGATTAACTTTAGTACACATTACAATAAGGTGCCAGAATGGGCGGGAGCGCACCATGAATTTTTGGATGGATCTGGTTATCCGAACCACCTGACAGAGAAAGACCTTCCCGTCGAGGTGCGCATTTTGTCGTTAGCAGATATTTTTGAGGCACTGGTTGCTGTCGACAGACCGTATAAGAAACCGATGTCGATCGATAAGGCGCTTGGTATCCTGACTTCTATGGCAGAAGAAGGAAAACTGGATAAGAAACTGGTTTCTATGTTTGGCGATTATATACATCAATCACTTCGTAAACCGTGAGTTCGTTTTCTTTTCCTTTGAGACGCAGGTTTCCGATCTTGTTCGCCTGTATCCGGTCTTTCAACCGTTCGTACACATCGGTACTGATCAAAATCTGACCACCGGCGGCGCTGCCTTCTAATCGGGAGGCGGTGTTGACGGTATCGCCGATCGCGGTGTAATCCATACGGAAGCCGCAGCCTACGTTACCTACGACTGCCGGGCCGCAGTGGATGCCGATGCCGAACCGGACGGTCTTTCCAAAACGTTCCAGTAACCGGTCATTTAGTTCCTGTGTGCCGTTTACGATATCGAGAGCGGTCAGTATCGCTTTAAACACATAATCATCTAAATCAAAGGGCGCGTTAAAAATCCCCATCGTAGCATCCCCGATAAATTTATCCAGTGTTCCGCCGTGATCGAAAATCGCGCTTGTCGTAAGTGTCAGGTATTCGTTCAATATATCCACTACCTGCTCCGGCGACAATGCTTCTGACATGGAAGTAAATCCTCTGATATCAACAAACATCACAGCAACATCCCTGTTTTCTCCCCCCAGTGTAATCTCAAATTTGTCATGCTTCACTAATTCGTCGACCACTTGAGGCGCGACGTATTTTTTAAAGGCGGAAACCATCCGGTTACGCCGGAGACGTTCTTCGATATAGCTGCTGATCAGCTGGATCAGGTAAATGGCGGTCAAAAGGATCGGAAACGTAAACAAAGAAAGTTCAATCCCTTTGCCGTACAACAGCTTTCCACTAACCATCCAAATAGCGATAAGAACAAGTCCGGTAAGTGCTCCGGTGAGAAGTTTCGTTTTCTTTAAAAAGAGAAAATAAGCGGCAGCGAGACATGCGATCAATAACGCTGTCAGCAGTGTTCCCGCCTCTTCCAACGTGTTGCCCTCGAGAAGTGCCTGGATGATATTGGCATGGATCTCGACTCCGTACATTTGCTGGGAACGATCGACAGGTGTATTATACGCGTCCTGCATGCCGGGGGCATAACCGCCGACCAGCACGATGCAGTCCCGAAACGTTCGGGGGTCTACCGTGCCGTTCAGGACATCGGATAATGAAACCGTCTCATAACTTCCGGGCCTGCCTGAATAGGAAAATAGAAACTCATTATAAGTTCCCAGTTTTGGCTGCCCGGGGGTGATCCCTTCATTTGCGCAGTATAACCGGTATACGGCAGAAGAAAAGCTGTCGATGCGCTCGCCTTCATAAGAACGATATAAAATAGCGCGGCGTATGTAGCTGTCACTGTCCGGTGCCGTGTTGGCAAATCCGATCTGCGTGTTTTTGCGCAGCGCCTCAAACGGCAGTTCTACATCCGCGATGTGCATTTTGTTTTCCTGGAGCTCGTTGTCCCCGTTTGATTCCAACACCGTTTCATTGACGATGTTGACGGCGGTTACAATATTATCAGAACCTTCACAGGCATTAGCCAAAACGGCATCCGTGCCGGGGTCGCCGTCGCCTATAAACATAATATCGAAGCCGATGGCAGCGGGCTTACTTTCTTCCGAGCCGTTTAGGAGTGAAATGAGGTTTGCGGATTTCTCCCTTGACCAGGATGAAAATGTACCGTATTCACTCAGCGTTTTTTCATCGACAGCAATGATGCGGATCTTGTTATCCGTACCCGAGGGCGTCTGATAAAGCGCGTCCATCCCCCATCGGTCAACGGCGCCCAAAATGCCGTAATAACTGATGAGAAACCCTGCGGCTAAAACGAGCAATGCCTGTAAATAGTTCTTTTTCTTCATAAAGTCTGTTTCCTCCACTAGCGGTAGTATAATGTCAGGTCAGTTGTGATCGCTGTGTTAAAGTTAAATACATGGCCCTCAGCATCACACCAGTTTGTACCTCCGGCTGGTGAAAGGGCTGGCTTCTGAGCCTGGGAACCCGCGGCGATCGACTGTGTGCCGAAAACGCGTCCGAGCGGATCGATAAATGTAACGGTATACGTTGTGTTACCAGAGTTTGGCGAGGAAGTAGCCGGTGTCTGGTCCGCTGGTTTGGTGGTTGGAAGTGGCACTGGTTTTGGTACAGCCGTTTGTTTCGGCTTTTTCTTGCTGTCTGACTTTTTATCCGATTTGGAGTCAGATTTTTTGCTTGATTTTTTATCTGATTTCGTATCGGCTTTGCTGCCGGACTGCGTTCCTGGGTTAGAAACGGTGCCGTCGTCGCTGTCAGGATCCGAATACGTGTCGTCATCGTCATCCACTGACGAATCAGGAGCATTGTCCCCATTATCATCGGCGGTTGTGTCTGGTTCCGTAGTATCCGCATCGGAAGGATCGGTATCATGATCTGCCGATTGGTCGGTGTCATCTGCCGACTGGTCGTCGCTGTCAGCCGATTCTTTCTCTTTTATGAGCTGCTGAAGGTCTTCCTTTGATATGGAGAGGTTCGGTATACGGCCTGACTCACAGATTTTCAGGATTGCCGCTAACGTATCAGCTGGCAGGTCTTCATAAGAAATATCCGCTTTCGTGTATTCAGGATCGGAATCCGCGTCAGCCTTATGGAAATTAGCTGCTTCACCGGCTGCGACCATATTTTCTTCCGAAGAGACGGTTCCGTCTGCCAGAACGGCAGCAGCGGCTACCTTTCCGTCGAATACCATCACATCCGCCGTGACTGCCTCGCCTTCTGATTTCAGCGCTGCCCGGAATACTGTACCGCGCACGGCCATGACGGATACAGGAGTGCTGAGCTCATAGGAAGAGTCATCATTCAGTTTGCTGTCAAGTTCATTCAGGACAGCTCCCTGAACGAGCTCGATCGTTGTTTTACTGTTTTCTTTGTTTCCAGAAGCGTTCAGTCGTATCTGTGTTCCGGTCTCCAGTGTTACATATTTATCGCCATCCAAAAGCAGGCATATGTAACCGTCGTCCCCCACTTTGACATCATCGCCGCTCATCAATTTCATTCCGGAATAGGCATCCAAAGTTGTGCCATCTCTCGTTACCGTGGCCGAAGCACTTAGATCAAATACGGAGATATCCCGGTAATCCTCTTTCTCCCCATTACGCGTAACAATCATGACTGCGGCGATGCACAGTATTACTGCGATAGCAGAAATGCCGCCGATAAGTCCGATTTTTTTCCTACTTTTCATGAGTATCGCCCCTTTTTTGTTTTCTTTTCTGACGATCGCGCAAAATCCAATATTATGCAAAAATCGTCTCCTATCTATATAATAAAGGAAAATTAAGGATTCGTAAAGTAAATTATTCAAAATTTTCCAAACTATTGCGCTATATAGGTAAATTTAATATAATGGAAAAGAACCATGAGCGTGGATCATGCGAAAAATAGAGAAAAAGAAAGGAATCTGACAAAAAGATGAAGGAACGATTGAAAATAATATTAACTGGGTTGGGGATTATAATACTGGCAATCATAGGACTGTGGGAATATATGCAGATGTTTTTATATTTTGACCTTCCGCAGGTGATCGTTATCATGCCGGTCGTCGGTGCGGTTTCGGCTATTTTGTTTCGGAAGTATTGTTTTTTGGTTGTCCTTGCCACGACAGCGGTTTCCATCGTGTATCAGATGATAGAAAAGGGACAAAATTCCAAAACTGCCATAATTCTGAACATTCTTCCCGTTATACTACTGTTTATGCTGGCTGGCATCGCCGGTGGATTTCTGATCCGGGTGATCGGGAACGGAAATCGGCCCAAGGCTGTCGGGATCATTTGCTGTGTGGTCGGAGTGGTACTGACGCTGGGAGGAAGTGTGGCGATGTTTGGGAATCCACTGTACCCGTTTACGGCGAGGCATGCCATTCACCGGTACGCGCAGAAGTATGGCAGCGAAAATTACCCGATCAGTAAGGTCTCCGTTTATTACAGCATCGGGGATCAGGAATACCAGGGCCGGGTAGAGATGAGTGACGGCGTGATCTTTGTGGTTTATCATGAACGGGAAAGTGGAAAAGTGTATGATTTGACAGATTTGTCATAATTTTGTAAAATATTAAGATACGGAGGAAATCGTGAATGGATCATTTGGATATGCTGGAGTACAAAAGTGTACACATTTTGCGGGAAGCGTATAGTGAACTGGGAAATCTATGTATGCTCTGGTCGATCGGGAAGGACAGCACGGTGCTGTTATGGCTTGCGCGAAAGGCTTTTTTCGGACATGTGCCGATTCCCCTCGTGCATGTAGACACACATTTTAAAATCAAGGAAATGATCGAGTACCGTGACCGGCTGGCGGCGGAGTGGAATCTGGATATGATTTACGGTGAAAATTCAGAGGCGATCGAGAAAAAGCAGACGTTCCCGGATGGGAACGCGACGCATTTGGAATGCTGCCGGGCGTTAAAGACCGAGGCGCTTACAAATACGCTCAATGCTTCGTGGCCGCGCTACCGCTTCAACCACAGTAAAGGCAAATATGAAAAAGACGTAAATATCGAACCGTATACGGGAGTGATCGTCGGCGTGCGCGCGGACGAGGAGGGAAGCCGTTCCAAGGAGCGTTACTTTTCACCCAGGGATAAGAACAATGACTGGGATGTCGGCGACCAGCCGCCGGAATTTTGGAACCAGTACAAGACGGATTTTGCTCCGGGGACACATGTGCGGGTGCATCCGCTTCTTGACTGGACGGAACTCGACATTTGGGAATACATCGAGAGAGAGGACATTCCGGTCGTTCCGCTCTATTTCGATCAGGGGAACGGCAAGAGATACCGTTCGCTCGGCTGCGCTCCCTGCACGGGTACGGTGGATTCCACGGCGAAAAATGTACATGAGATCATCGAGGAATTAAAGACAGGGAAATTTGCAAATATCGCGGAGCGTTCCGGCCGCGCGCAGGACAAAGAAGGCGGCGGTGGACTGGAAGAATTAAGGAAGGAGGGCTACATGTGATGAAAAAAGAGGATATGAACATTGTGATCGTCGGACATGTAGACCACGGCAAAAGTACGTTGATGGGCCGTTTGCTGGCAGATACCTTCTCCCTTCCGGAAGGAAAGCTTGAGCAGGTCAAGGAGACCTGCCGGCGCAATTCCAAGCCGTTTGAGTACGCGTTTTTGCTTGATGCCCTGAAGGACGAGCAGTCGCAGGGGATCACGATCGATACGGCGCGTTGTTTTTTCAAAACGGAGAAGCGGGATTATATCATATTGGACGCGCCCGGACATATCGAGTTTTTGAAAAATATGATAACCGGTGCTTCCCGCGCGCAGGCGGCGCTTTTGATGATAGACGCCAAGGAAGGTGTTCAGGAAAACTCGAGGCGGCATGCGTATATGCTCTCTATGCTGGGGATCCGGCAGATCGCGATTGTGATAAATAAAATGGATCTGGTCGATTACAGCGAGGAAGTATATGAGAAGGTGAAGGAAGAATATCTGGCGTTTTTGAAGCAGATCAATATCGAACCGGCTTTTGTTTTGCCGGTGAGCGCGTTCCAGGGTGAGAATATCGTGAAGGCGAGCGATAAGATGCCGTGGTATGACGGCATGTGCATCCTTCAGGTACTCGATGAATTCAAATGCGAGGAAGAACAGGACCGACAGCCGTTTCGGATGCCGGTACAGGATGTTTATAAATTTACGAGAAATGGCGATGACCGCCGGATCGTGGCGGGTATGATCGAGACAGGTACGATCCGTGCCGGCCAGGAGGTTGTCTTTTATCCGTCGGGGAAAAAGAGCCATGTGAAACGGATCGAGTCGTTCCATACGGACCCGATCGAGGAAGGGAAGCCGGGTATGGCGATCGGTTTCACGATGCAGGAACAGATTTACATTACGCGCGGCGAGCTGATGGCAGTGTCCGGTGAGCCAAAGCCGAAAACGGCTTCGCGTATCGCGGCGAATGTGTTCTGGCTCGGGAAGAAAGACTTTGTGCCGGGAAAGATCTATTATCTGAAAATCGGATCGGATAAGGTGAAGGTTGAGGTTGAGCGCGTGAAGGGCGTGATCAATTCGTCGAATCTGTCTTCTACGGATACGAAGCAGGCCGTCGAGCGGCATGAGGTGGCAGAGGTCATTTTAAAAACTGACAAGCCGATTGCGTTTGACATCGTCTCGGAGCGAGCGGGCACGAGCCGGTTCGTCATCGTCGATCAATATGAGATTGCAGGCGGCGGGATCATCACCGAGGCGCTGGAGGATGAGGAGAGCGCGATCCGTTCGGGCACGATGCTGCGGAATTATAAATGGGAGACGAGTAACATTGCAATCGAAGACCGTATGGAGCGGTATGCCCAGCGGCCGGAACTGATCGTGTTGACGGGTGAGAAAAATACAGGAAAAAAAGACCTCGCCAAAGCGCTGGAAAAGGACCTGCTTAACCGCGGCAGATACGTGTATTATATGGGGATCGGTTCCTATCTTTACGGGGTAGGCGCCGATACGAAGGCAGGTGGTGAAGAGGATCACAAGGAGCAGATTCGCCGTTTTGCGGAGGTGGCAAATCTGATGCTCGACGCCGGAATGATCCTGATCGTTACGGCTACCTGCCTGACAGAGGCTGACCGTAAGATCATGAAGACAGTCATTCAGGGAGAGATGGATATTTTCTGGGTCGGTGATTCTGTGACGACAGATATCAAAGCGGATGAGCAGCTTTTGGACAGCCAGTTTGATTATGATAAAAATATTCGCCGGATCAAGGGGATTTTGAAAGACAAAGGAGTGATCTTTAGTTAAAGATCTCACGTTAAGGCCGGCTGAAGGAGGTTTGGGGTTTTGTCTTCAGACGCGAAAAATGAAAATGTAGTGTGGCACAGCGGCAGGGTTTCGTATGAGGACCGCTGTGCCGTGCTGAAACAGAAAGGGTTGGTCGTGTGGTTTACCGGCCTGTCCGGATCTGGAAAATCTACCATTGCGGTGGAACTTGAGAAGATGCTGAATGAGGCTGGAAAAGCGGTTTACCGGCTGGATGGGGATAATATCCGCTGCGGGATCAATTCTGACCTCGGGTTTACGGATGATGACCGGAATGAAAATATACGCAGGATCAGTGAGATCGCGGCATTGTTTCAGGATGCGGGCATGATCACGCTTGTGTCTTTTATCTCACCATTTCGAAAGATGAGGCAGTTCGCGAGGGAGAAGGCAGGGGAAGGGAACTTTTTGGAAGTGTATGTCAATACGGATCTTGAAACCTGCATGGGGCGGGACCCCAAAGGATTGTACAAAAAGAACATTTCTCATTTTACCGGGAAAGATTCCGCTTATGAGGAGCCGCTGGATCCGGAAATTATTTTGGATACAGTGAAAAGTACAGCGGTTGAATGTGCAAAGCAGGTTTACGATGAGATTTGCAGGAGAAAACTATGATTAATTTGTTGAGAAAGTTCGGTATGGATATGGGAGCCGGAAAAAAAGAAGTACTCCATGATAACGGGGGTGTGATCACGATCCGCCCTTCTGAATGGGTGGAGAAGGGGTCTTTGGAATTTGAGAGCGTTTTTAAACGCGAACAGACGGACTCTATCCGTACGAACATCGAAGGTAAAAAAATGTATTCCATGACATCCCAGGCAAAAGACTGGTTTTTGGAATTGCAGCTTCGGAGTGACAAATACAAGTTCAATAAAATGCTCGTCGTTGAAGACCCGTTTGGAGAGGCGCCTTTGACGGCGCTTGCGCTGTTTACTACGATCATGGATTACCGTGTGAGGGCTACGGTAGTGGGAGATACAAAAGAGAGCAGTTTCGTCTTTGAGTATCCTGCGGAGAAACGCCATCGGATCCCGATCCTTGGCCTTTACCCAGGCAGGAAAACGGAGGTTGTCATAGAACTTTTGGACGAGAACGGGGAATCCTGTGACTGCCGGCAATTTTCCCTGAACACCAAACCGCTTCCCGATGAATTGAACAAAGGGATCAGGATAAGTAAGGGAAACGAGCTGCGGCGGTTTTCTAATACATTGATCGCCGGCGGCAGCAGTTTCTGGCCTTTTGTGCTTGACCAGGAGGGAAATGTGCGCTACTATCTGGCTAGAAAATTGAAAGGATGTGGAATTTTTCCGCTCTCAAAGGGAAGATTTTTATGTATAGACGATCATGTTCCGAACGCGGTCCAGATGTATGACATGGATTTTTTCGGAAGAGTGGGCCGGACCTATCTGGTGAAAGAGGGTGTCCACTACGCGATCGAAAAGGCACATGGGGGAAATCTGCTCCTGGCGGGAAATCGTTCCAGCAAGTCTTCTTCCGACACCGGCACTGGCGCGGATGGCTGTATCATGGAAATAGACCGGGAAACAGGTGAAAAGATCCAGGAAACAAAGAGCATCAGCCTGTTCGGTGAAGAAAAACAGGATTGTGTGAGTGTGGAATTGGCAGGTGTTTCCGGGGTTTACCGCGCGTACGAGTGTTGTTTTGATCAGACATCGTTGTCAAAAGCACTCGTTAAAAATAGCAATTATATCGTCGGGGAACTGTGCCGTCCGGTGTACTCAGAGGATGAGCCCGATCTTTATCGTGCGGTTCCTGCGGAGGGACCGGAAGTTCAATACGGTATACAGGAAGATATTTTATATCTCTATGAGTCCGATCCAGTTGTAACGGGGGTCTGCTTCCGTGGAAAGACGGGATGCTGGGAGGTAAGATCGGAGGATACATACCGGCCGGCGAAAGCTTCGGATGCGGCGGGGGCTGGTATGGCGATATGGCTTGACGTTCTTCCGGCAGACACCTATGACTTATATGTATGGCTGGGCGATGAATTACAGGATACGGGCAAAAAGATCACGAAGCAGAAATAAGTTTTTGTCGCAGATGCCATTTAGCTGCCATTTTGGCACGGGAGTTTTGAGAAACCCCGTTTCGATGGTGATGGATGGTATCTTTTTTTCGTAAACACACCAGTCTCCGAAACCGCCGGCTGGTTTCGTATCTTTTGTACCGCGGATCAGTTTATATCCGGTCGTTTTATGCGCGGAGTCTGCGAGCCCGACGATTTGGTTGCGCAGTGACCCGTTGACGTTGTAATCATAAAAGATCACATTGCCGCGGGAGTGGTAGTGGATGATACCGAGCGGGTTTGTCAGGGAGTTAATGAATTCCATGAGGTATTGCGTCTCCAACTGATCTGCCGGGGAGGAGCCGGGATTTCGTTTTTTATGATCGGGCGAAAGTCCGAAGCCGCATGGGAAATTGCGGTTTAGGTCCACACCGTTGCCATTTTCTTTCCATTTTCGGGCATCGGTATTCATGGAAATGGATACACCGTCGGGATTTGCCATCGGGATGAACGATACACGGATATTTTTCCACGGATGTTTTAGATAGTACGCGATCATGTGCAGGAGAAGAGTGGTATTGATGTATTCCCTGCCGTGGATGGATGCCGTCAGGACAAATTGGTATTTTGCATCTGCCCCTCCGACATGACAGGCATAGATGTGGCGTTTGCCATAGGTAAGTCCGAGTGATTCGACGTGAAAGCGGTCGGAGGTATACAGATCTTTCCATTTTAGAAGCTTTTTTTCCATTTCCGGATAAGAATAAATTTTATTTTGTTTCATCTTCTTTCCCCTTTCCTGATGTTCTTTTCATTGTATGCGGGGAAAGGAAGAATATGACCAGGCTGGGCAGAAAGAGGTAATGTATGAAAGTCTTTTTATCGAAAATGAAACATCGGGCGGCCGATTTTGTGTATGGTGTGAGAGCGCGGCTTGAGCCGGTCGGCCTGCGGGTCCGCTCCGAGCAGAGAAAGAAGCGGGATGTACTGCGTGATGGGAGATGGCTGCGATACCGGGTTCAGGCAGATGCGGGACTCAGGCAGGCGTTTCCAGAGAGGATCACACATTCCAATTTGAATAAGTGGTGGATCAGGCCGGTGGATACATGGCAGAGGGAGCAGGAGATCGAATCCCTTATGGACCGGTTTCATTTTTCCTTTGATTCGGTGCTTGCCATCCGAAATCCGTATGGACTTTCGCCGCTTTGCTGTCTTGTTTTGTTTGAGACGGCAGAACCGTACCGCGTGCGGTACACGGTCAGGGGAAAGACACCGGGCAGTACTTTTACCCACACGCTGAAACGTGAAACATGCCGGCACCGGGTTCCGGTTTTTGGATTGTATGCGTCCTATCAAAACGTGGTCCTTTTGGAACTGCTGGATGAGAATGGAAAAGCGGCCGCGGAGAAGGAACTGGTCATCCCGGTCGGAACGGTTTCGAAAAGACTGGATACACTGGTGGAATCCGTCTGCAAAAACGAAGATACAGCCATGCCGTTTGTATTCGTGACTGGCGGGTATAGCAGCAGTACGTACGCGTTCGATGTGAACGGCGACGTTCGATTTTTATTATCAAGGACACCGCGCCAGTATGGTGTGTATCCGCTGCCTGACGGCCGTTTTCTATTTTCCGACCGAAATATCAACCGCCCAACGTATAATAATCCGCACGCGCTTGTCTTGTATGACATGGATTTTCTCGGCAGGGTAAGGGAAACGTATTATGTGAAGGAGGGCGTACACCACTGGGCGGTGGCGCAGGATGGTACAGAGGGAAATATCATACTGGGCGCGACCAGTTCTTTGGAAGAGAAACTGATGGAGGGGACGATGCTCGCCTATGACCGCCGCACCGGAGAGACCGTTCACATGTATAATCTGGGCGATTATTTCCCGAAGGAGCTTCAAAAGAAATATGACTGGGCGCATTTGAACCGCATCTACTGCCAGGATGAACGGTATCTCATCCTATCCCTGCGCAATGTTTCTACGGTTGTGAAATTTGATCTGCGAGAGGAAAAGATCGTCTGGCTTTTGACCCATCCTGACGTTTATGCCGGTACGGAACTGGCAGGCCGGGTGCTTCGTCCGGTCGGGGATGATTTTCACTATTTTCTCCAGCAGCACGCGGTCGAGATCGTCGATACCGGCCTGACAGAAAAAGGGCAGGATCATGTGATTGAAATGATGCTGTTTGATAATCACTGCAATACGAAGAGGAAGGTTTCCTGGTTTGATGGGAAAACGGAGTCATATGCTTGTTTTTATAAGATAGATGAGTTGGACTTTACGGTCGAGACCGTCAAGGTGATTCCGTGCGCGCTGTCGCCAACCCGCTCTAATGTCTGGTTTGAAAAGGACTGGCGCAGGGTGTTCGGTATGGCGGGCGCTGCGTGTTCGGCCGGACAGGGGGATAAGGCGCTTATTTATGAGTGGGATTTTGATACCGGGGAGGAGATCAACCGGTATATGACGAGGGACGGATTTTTCAAAGCCTATCCGTTTGATGTGAGCGGAGGAGGCATGGAGGATTATATGCCGATCGGCCAGCCATACCGGAAAGGGCATTTGGAGCCGCCGGTGAAAGTGGCAGAAGAGGAGGTTTTGGCGGGAACGGAAAGCGATGTGGAACGCCAAGTTGATGGTAAACACCAAGGTGCTATAAAGCGGCTTAGTTTAGAAATGCGCAAAGAGATGGATTTTTGCTATATGGACGATCTGATCTGTATCCGGGCAAGGGATCACAAAGTAGAAAAGGTATATTTTAAAGGGGAAGATCTGTGGGAGAGTGATTTTACGGATACGGTTCAAAAAACGGAAGTGTTTGCAAGTAAGGTTTATTATATCGCGGCTACGGTGGAGACGCTGCCAGCTGGTAAGTACAGGTTATGGATCCGCTATGACGGGGAAATGTACGATACGGGTAAACATTTTGTGACACAAAAAATATGATCAAATAGGCAGCCGTACTCTCCCTGCTTTGTTTCGTTTATTTGGTTACTTTTACGGTACAGTATTTCGTTACCCCGTCCAGTTTTACGCTGATGCGGGCGGTACCTGCTTTATTGGCATAGATCCGTCCGTTGTCATCTACTGAGGCGACGCTTGATCTGCCCGATCTCCACTGCGGACTGAGTCCCGAAGAGATTTTTGCCTGCAGGGTAAATTCGGAATCGGGGGATAACGTGATTTTTGTGTGGCTGAGTGTGATCGTCGGTTTTTTTACCTTCACACGGCAGGTTGCTTTTGTGTTGTCTGCCGTTACGGTAATGTATGTGCTTCCCGGCTTTTCACCACAGATCGTTCCGTTTTCGGATACGGTGGCCACACTTGTTTTTTTGGATTTAAACTGAATTTGAGAACCGTTGGACGCCGTCGCTTTCAGACGCGCGGTTTCCCCGTGTTCTAAACTGAGCGAGGACTGGCTAAGCTGGATCCTCGTTTTATTTACGGTTACAGTACAGCTTGCTTCCGCACCGGACACTTTTGCCGTGATCTTTGCTTTTCCATTTTTCTTTGCGGTGACCAGACCGTACGTGTTTACGGATGCGACTTTAGAATTACTGCTTCTCCATTTCGGGGATGCGCCGTTGGATACTATGGCTCCGAGATAGAATTCCCTTCCAATGTCTAATGTTTTGCTGTACTTTGTTAAGATGATAAATACTGGTGTTTTTCTCGCTGCGCCCTGTGCCGGGCGGCTGAATGAACAGAGACTGCTCAGAACGATAAGAAGTACCAGATATAAGTGAAAGAAAGCGCGTAATCTGTGCTTCATGATGATCCCTCCCATCGGGAGAGACGGTTGCCTATTTGGTGTATAAATGGTATCATAAAATTAATGATTTGTAAAGCGGTTTATGTGTATTTTATGTAGAAGGTAAGTTAAGTAGAAAGGCGGGATCCGAGTTATGGCGGTGGCGGGTATTATTTGCGAATATAATCCATTTCACGAGGGGCACAAGTACATGATCCGGAAGGTGAGGGAGAAGACGGGCGCCGATACGGTTGTGGCGGTGATGAACGGCGATTTCGTCCAGCGCGGAGCGCCGGCCGTCGTGGATAAATACACGCGCGCGCGCATGGCGCTTTTGGAGGGCGTGGATCTGGTGTTTGAGCTTCCGGTCAGATTCGGGATATCGAGCGCGCAGGATTTCGCGTATGGCGGGATCCTGGCGCTGGAGTCGCTTTCCTTTGTGGATTTCTTTTGCTTTGGCAGCGAGAGCTGGTTAGGCAGCGAGAGCGGGGATGTGGCGGTTTTGCGGGAGGCGGGCCGTTTTTTTGCCGGGAGTTCGGGGGATCTCGCGTCGTTTGAAATGGAAATTTCGCGGCTCGTGAGATCGGGAATGTCGTATCCGGCGGCGCGGGAGGCGGCGTTTTGGAAGGCCGTAAGGCAGGAAAGCTGGTCGGAGTTATTGAGTGGAGGACAATTATTGTTTGGTGATCCAGTAGCGGTGGATATGGCGGGGCGGTCGGATTTATTTGCCCCCAATAATCTGTTAGGCATGGAGTATATTAAAGCGGCTGAACTTTTGCATTCCCGCATGGAGCCGGTGGCGATCCGGCGCGCGGGGATGAGGTACCATGAGCGGGGAGCGGGCGGCGATGGATTTTTGTCGGCGACGGCGATCCGGGAAAATATGTCAGACGGCGATCTTTCGGGGATACCGGAGGGCGCGCGCGGTGTTTTTGCCGAATACGCCGCCGCGTATGGGTGTTTTCTGGATTCCGAACCGTTTTGGGCGGCGTGTTCGTACGCGATCCGCAGTCATTGGGACGAACTGGAACGGTTTAAGGACGTTTCGGAGGAAATCGCCGGCCGGTTCCGGGCGTGTCTGTATGAGTCGGTATCGTTTGCGGATTTTGTGGCGCGGTGCAAGGCGAAGCACATGACGATGACGCGCATCTGCCGCTGTGTGTTCCAGGTGCTGCTCGGCGTGGAGAAATCGGCGGAGCGTGAGCGGCAGCTCCCGTATATCCGGCTGCTTGGTATGCGAAGTGAGGCGGCGGGGTGTCTGAGTCGGGTAGGGGATGCGGGGGAGACGGTCGTGGTCGCCAGGGTTTCACGGGACAGCGAGCGGCTTGACGCGGAGGGACGAAAAAAGCTGGAGCAGGATATACGCGCATCGGATATTTACCGGGGGACGGTGATGGCGGCGAGCGGGAAACGGCTGCCGGACGAGTATAAGAGGCGGCTGATCACAATATGATACGGATAATATATGTGTTTGCGTGCGGACTGGCATGATCGTGTATGTCATGCCGGGTTCCGGGCAGCAAAAGGAATGGAGGATGAAGATGGAGAAGAGATTGAAACATTATTTAGAGTATTACAGGCGGATTGCCGAGGGGGAAGAGACGGCAGAGGGGGGATGGGAGAAATTCCGGGCGGAGATGCTCGTGCAGATCCAATTTTTCCAGCACGAGAGGCTGATCCACCTGATAGTCACGGTTTTGTTTGCACTGCTGGCGGTCATGTCGATCCTGGTGAACTTGTTTATTCAGGAACTGGCGGTATTGGCGCTTTGTCTGCTGTTTTTTGTGCTACTGATACCGTATATCCGCCACTATTACATATTGGAGAACGGGGTGCAGCAGTTGTATGAGTACTACGACAGGATGGAGGAGAGGTTTTGATCAACGTTGGGATCTGCGACGATGAGGAATGTACGCGCAGGGAGATACGGGAGATTTGCGGGGAACTGGCGGGGGATTTGGGATTTCAGGATGGGAATGAAGTAATAACTATGAAATCCGGTTTAATGATTATAGTTTTTATAATGCGGAATACTAACAGGAGGAAACGAATATGGCGAAAAGAGAGGTTGGTTTTGTTGTGACTGATGAGTACAAATCATGGATTGAAGAGATAAAAAGCAAGATCCAAAGCAGTCAAATCAAGGCTTCTGTTAAGGTGAATTATGAAATGTTGGATTTGTATTGGCAAATTGGAAAGGATATTACGGAAAAGCAAAAATATTCAAAATGGGGAGATTCCTTTTTGAGTGTAATGAGTAAAGATTTAAAAAAGACATTTCCCGATGAAAAGGGTTTTCTGTAGAAAATTTGAAACATATGAGGTATTGGTTTAAATTTTATAATGCTGAAATTGAGTTACAAGATGTAACCCAATTAGAAAAGCTAATAAAAAGTATTCCATGGGGACATAATCAGCGAATAATGTATAAGTGTAGAGATGTAAAAGAAGCACTTTTTTATGTACAAAAAACATTAGATAATGGTTGGAGTCGTAATGTATTGGTTCATGAGATAGAAAGCAGTTTGTATGAACGACAGGGTAAGGCTATTACAAATTTTGATATAAAATTACCAGAGCCACAGTCTGATTTAGCAGAACAGGCATTGAAAGATCCATACAACTTTGACTTCCTGACATTGACTGAAGATTACAATGAAAAAGAATTGGAAAATGTTCTAACAGAACAAATAACTCAATTTTTACTGGAGTTAGGGACAGGATTCTCCTACATGGGAAGGCAGGTAAATATAAAGGTTGGTGAGAGTAATTTCTATTTGGATTTACTTTTTTATCATGCGAAACTGCACTGTTACGTGGTAGTCGAATTAGAAACGGAGAAATTTAAGCCGGAATTTGCCGGACAACTGAATTTCTATGTAACAGCGGTAAATAAGCAAATGAAAACAGAAGAAGACAATCAAACAATCGGGATTCTCATTTGCAAAGACAAGGACAATGTGGTGGCAGAGTATTCGCTGGAAAACATTTCACAGCCGATAGGAATAGCAGAGTATGAATTAACTAAAGTATTGTCAAAAGAATTAGAAAGCAGTTTGCCGACGATTCATGAAATTGAGGAAGAGTTGAAAGAATAAAATGGTTACAGGTTGTAACCCATTTTATTATAATGAACTGGTGATTATACATGATAGAAATAAATCTAATATAATGCACACTTTATTCGTCACAAAACTGTTGAATAAAGTGTGCATTAAGTGTTGAATAAAAGGTTGATTGAAAGAGGAAAGACTTGTTGTGAGAGCGGGGCCTAAAAAAATGGAGCTATGGATTGTGAAATTTTAGTTTTTGGCTTGACATAAAAGAAGAAGAGAAGTAATTTTAAGGTATGACTATGAAAATAGTCATACCTTAAAATTTGTGCGGAAAAGCTGTAAGCAAAAAATGATAGCCAATCGCCGCCGGAGTAAACTTACGAGCATAAAGGAGAGTGATAGGATGGCAAAAATAGTGAAACTAATGGTTATTGCATTGATCATTTGTCTGTGCATGTGTAATGTAATGGTAAGTGCGGATGGAGAAACAGAACGTGTTGAGAAGTTGGACTTGGACTACATGGACGGGGTTAGTGATTCGGACGATGATTGGGTTGACGATTGGAATTCAGCTACGGAAGATTTTTGTGATATAAAAATCTGGTATCAGATCACCAGCCATTCGGATAACCACTACAATGTGGAGGTAACGCTTGAAAACTGGACAGACGAGAGGATTGATAACTGGGAGATCTGTATCCCTGCTAATTATGAGATTGAAAATATTTGGAATGCGACGATCATAGACCACATTGATGACGAGTATACCATACATAATGCAGAGTTCAATCAGGATATCGCAGTCGGCGGTTCCGTAACTTTTGGAATGACTGTTGAATGTTCTGAACAAGTGAAAATGCCTGTGTATGTGTTTACGACGGGATTATCTAACAGGCTGGAGGATACAGAATATAAGATCGAATTCAGGAGACAAAACCGAAAGGATGGCAAATTTGATGGTCAGATCATTATAACAAACCTACAGGAAAAGAAAATAGAAGATTGGAGTATGTCTTTTGAATGCAATTTTAAAATCGATAAAATTTGGAATGCAGCGTTTGTGGATGACTATTTCAGGTCTGGGGGATTAAATTATTATAATCGTTCCTAAATCACCGGTATGGTAAAAGCCATCGCTGTCAAACTCACTGTATTTGTCATTGGAATAGAGATATCCTGACGAGACATTGGCGCCCCCGACAATGATCTCCCCGATGCCATCGGAATCCGCATCGATGATTCGTACATCTACGCCGTCAAGAATTTTTCCATTACAGTCGGTGTTGTCATCCCCCGGGTCAGCGAGCGCGACGACAGACGCGGTCTCGGTCATTCCATATGCTTCCAGAAGAGTGACGCCTTGTCGGAGAAATGCCTGCTTGATCTGCGGGCGGAGGAAGCTGCCGCCACAGTATAAATAGCGGATGTTTCGTAACATTTCCCATACGGTCTCACTGACATTTTCATAAATGCGGTTGAGAATAAGTGGTACGGCACAGAAAACAGAGGGGCGTACGGTCAGCAGTTCAGTCAGAATATGGGCGGAACCGGAGCCAAGGTAAATCTGCATACCGGAAATAATGGTATACAGAAAATGAGCGACTCCGGCGTAAACATGATGAAGCGGCAGACAGAGATAACTGGTATCATCTGTCGTCATCGGCGTTCTCGAAAAAAGCCCTGCGGCGTTGTGCAGGAGGTTTGTCTGTGTCAGTGGGATTGCCTTGGGACGGGAGGTGGTGCCGGACGTAAATAGGATCATGACGGTTTGATTCCGGTCACAGTTGCCGCACAGAGGATGGGAAGGGATGCTGACGGCATTTAAAAAGGCTGGAAAACAGTCTTTGATACACAGAAAACGAATGTGCGGGAAGGTTTTCTGTATTGTATGGATGACGTCTTTTTTGTCTTTTTCGTAGAGGATCGTATTCACGGACAGAACGGAAAGAATGTGACAGAGGTCGGCAATCATCCATTCATAGCTGTTTCTGGCATATATCATGATGTTGCCGGTGACGCCTTCGTGTAGAAGAGCCCTGGCAAGTGTCTGAACGTCCGTAACGACTTGGGAAAAGGTGCGCGTGACAAAACGATCCTGTTCCTTTACGGAAAGATAGGGCAGATTTCCCCATTTTTCTTTATCCTCTTCCAAATAACGGCTGATGCTTTTCATATAACGCCTCCGTTTCTGCGTGAAAACCTGACTTGGTCGTGTCAATTTTGTTTTTTGGATAGCCGGACAATTCTTCCGGCATCTCCGTCTATTTTTACAAAGTCTCCGGTTTTTAATATTTTGGTGGCATTGTTTACGTCTACGACGGCTGGTTTCCCAAGCTCCCTCGAAATGATTGCGGTGTGGGAGAGAAGGGACCCCTTCTCCGCTATGATTCCAGAGGCGCCGGCGAGAAGAAATACCCAGCCGGGGTCGGTCATTTTTGTGACCAGGATTTTTCCCGCAGTGTCAAGATTTTGTGTGACATTTTTGATGACAAGGACCTCTCCCTCCGCAGTTCCCCCGGAACATGCGGTACCTTCCAGAACAGCGGCATCCGGGGCAGGCTCCATCCCGGCAATATGCTTTGGAATTTTGTCAAACACTTTTTTTGAAAAAACAAGCCGGGAATACGCAGGGAGTTTTTCAAAACGATGGTATAAATCGATCCGCTGGTCGATGATCGTCTGCACATCCTGACGCTGTTTTATCAGGTTTTCGAGTTCGTCATAGGTGAGGTAGAAAATATCGCCCGGTTTTGTGATAGAGCCTGCGGAGACGAGATTCTCACCTGTTTTGAGCATCATCGTCCGCATCATGCCGTAAAGCCGGCTGCGGTTCAGCC
>CAJTTQ010000013.1:0-17041 GCA_910579145.1 uncultured Eubacterium sp. | reverse complement strand
GCGGATTCCGACCGCTGCCTGTCTGGCAAAGAAGCCGCAAAGTCCATGAAGTGCTTTTTTGTTCTGCTCATTCAATGCAGTAACAGCAATTTCATCTTCTGCGTATTGCACGATTTTTTTTGTCAGAAGTTCTGGATTTGTGCGAAAGGTTTTGCTCTCAAGTTTTAATTCTTCCATATTTCGGTCGCCATATTGTTCGATGTATTCGGCGATTTTTTTGGCAGTAACACTTCCGGTTTTCTCATATTTTTTATAATCCCTGATGTTTTTAATGACTTTTAGCCTAGGAAGCTCACCTTGATTTTCTGCGGCGGCAGCGAGTTCGATGAGCGTCTGAACCGGTTTCATGCTCTCCATTCCGCCGATTCCCGAAATATATCTGGTTGCTGCCGCATCGAAATCAGGGATTTTTTTTGCTTTCAGACGTGCTTTTAAAAGTCCTGTAAAAAGGAAAGTATACATGTCATTGACGAGAGTCAGGTCCCATTGTTCTGTCACTTTTTTGAGTAATGATCGATAGTGTGCGAGAATGGTTTCGTTGTCTGCGGTATCCAGATTCACACGTTTGAATTGCGATAGTATTTCTTCAAAATACCGGTCGAGTTTTTTCATGTGCCCGGGGCATGTAAAGAGCAGGCGGATAAAGGAAATCGCTACCTTTGCACGCGTGAAAAAGCGGATGTGGTTTTCCGTGTGGGAGGTGACGGTTTTATTTTTGACGCCAAGCATTTCCTGCCAGATGGGAATGATTTTTTTGTGGAATGGCAGAAATAAAAGGATGTCATACCAGTTGCTGATGCGATAGTAAACACGTCCGTTTGCGGCGTCAACCATATGATGCAGGGAATCATCCATCTTCGCGACGGTTTTCGGTTCCTGTGTCAGACGCAGCAGTACGGAATGAAAGACACGGCAATATGCCTCACGAATAAAACTCTGGGTCAGGGGCAGTGTAATGCCGGGATAGCTTTCCACAATGTTACTATTATCCAGAATAATGGGGGTATCTGTGGCACAAAGCGTTGTAATGGGACGTGCCTGCAGAATAAAAGACCATGCCGCAGTCAATCGGTTTTTTTAGCTTTTTATAAAGCGGTGTTTTAACAAATAGCATATTCAGGATTCCGGCAAGAATTACCGGAATCATCATCACGTACATTTTTAATATTATCATATTATAAAAATTTGTTTATTATATTTGAGACGAGAATAGCCCCCTCGCCCCCGAAAAAAGCGATTCCCATACAAAGAACCGAACCTGCAGCAACATCCTTTACAAATTTCATATTCGTATTTTCTTCCATGGAAAAACTGTCACACAGACGTTCCAGTGAAGTATTGATATATTCGACGGAAAAAACAATGCAAACAAGAAGAAGAAAGAAAAGGTAATCGTACAATCCGGAACCCGTTAAAATATTTAGAATTAAAAACAGGAGGGCAATGCCGCAGTAAATTTTAAAATTACGTTCGGTACGAAATCCAATCTCCAGCCCGCGGATGGCACATTTTACACTTTGCAGAAAATTTTTGTTTTTCATTTTTTACCTCAGCTCATTTGCTTTTTTATGTATTTGTTTTATGAATATCCGGCTCCTGTTAATTATAACTTAGAATGAAATTATTGTTAAAGAAAAAATGAAATTTCTCTTTTCATGTATAGGTAATTGATGTAAAATAGGTTATAGGGAAAGTATGAAACGAAAAGAGGCTAGATATTATGCTTACAAGAGAACAAAATGTTTTTTTGGCAAAGAAAACGTTTGTGGAGTTAGTTTATAATACCGCCTACATTGAGGGATGTAACGTTACATTTCCACAGACACAGACGATTTTAGAAGGGGCAGTTGTAAATGGGATAGCGGTAAGCGATATTCAGACTGTCCTTAATTTACGTGACGCATGGAAATATTGTATTGAAAATGTAGATGCTCCGCTCACTCTGGAGTTTGTGTGCAAAATAAATGAGTTTGTATCTCGAAATGAAAGCTTACAATGGGGGACTCTGCGAACCGGGACAGTGGGAGTAGGTGAGTTTATTCCATCTGTTCCTGAGAAAGAAAAAGTAATTGAAGAGATTAGGCGGATTGCTGCGATTGATATGCCGGTGGAGAGAGCGTTAAATTATTTTGCGTATGGGTGTAAGCAACAGCTTTTTTGGGATGGAAACAAGCGGACATCTACTATTGTTGCCAGCAAAATTTTAATGGAATCGGGAAATGGTATACTTACAATCGGAACAGAGAATGCCGAGGAGTTTAATACTACTTTGAATAACTGGTATTTGAACGATGAATTGGAACCTTTAAAAGTATGTCTGCAAAAATGTATTAAGACGATGGAACTATAAAGATACGAGGAGAAGTATTATGATTCGATTACTGATCTGTGATGATGAAATACAGTTTTGTAAACAATACGCAAAAATGGCAGAGAACATCCTGGGTCAGGATGTGAGCGTCGGTATATCGACGGATCCGCACGTCTTTTGGGAGGAATTGCAGAAGTCGGGGGCGGATCTTGTGCTTTTGGATATTGATATGCCGGAGCTGGATGGCTTTGAAATTGCCGCTCGCATGGAGGATCTGCCGCGAAAACCGATATTGATCTTTGTAACCGGCCATGATGTGCTCGTTTACGATTCCTTTCGGTTCCATCCGTTCGGGTTTATCCGCAAAAGCCATATAGAACGGGAGTTGAAACCGGTTTTGCGCGAGGCGTTGGAAGAGTGGAGGAGGCGCACGCAGCGCTACGCCTTTCGATGCGGGGATGAGCGGATTGCGCTCCCTCTCGACGAGATCATCTATTTTGAATCAGAGGGAAATTATGTGGAACTGCATACAGAGGCAAGAACGTACCGGATTCGTGAGACGATGGCAAATGTGGAACGGGAGCTGGCGGCGGTGGGATTTGTCCGCATCCATAAAGGCTTTTTGGTGAACCAGAAAGCCGTATACCGGATCCGCGGGGACGAGGTGGTGCTTCGGGGCGATCTTGTGATTCCAATCGGGCGGAGCAGAAAAGAAGAGACGAGGGAAAAATTGGTGAGGTATCTGATGTCATGATGAGAAACAGGGAGTCCAGACGGCGCATCGGGGAGGAGCGGTTCAATGAACTGCTGGCAGAGAAGATGGAATGGGAGTACCGGTTTCAGGAGCTTGAGAGCAGTTATAGGCATGAGCGCGAGCAGCGGGAAGAGATCCTGCGTCTTCATGAGAACACAAGAAGGCTGAAGCATGATATGAAGAATCATATTATGATGGTGACAACATACCTGCAGGAAAATCAGGTGGAAGAGGCGAAGGGGTATCTGTCGCATGTACTCGATGAATTGAACCACATTTATACGTATGTAGAAACCGGAAACAGCGTGATGAATTATGTGTTGAACTGGAAACTGGAGGCGGCTTACGCTAGAGGACTTTGTGTCAGGGCCGAGATTGAGAATCTAGCGTTTGGAAAAATGGACAGTGTGGATTTTGTGTCTCTTCTTTCAAATCTGCTGGACAATGCGATCGAGGGCGCTGTAGCGCGTGAGGGGGAAGAAGAACCGGAAATTGTTGTAAAGATAGCGCTCAGGCGGGGGTATGAGACGATACAGGTGAAAAATAGTATTGCCCGGTCGGTGCTGGAGAAAAACCCGCAGCTGAAGTCTGAAAAAGCCGGTGAAGAGCATGGTTACGGGGTGGGACAGATCCGGCAGATCGTCGGGAAATATGGTGGGGAGTGTCAATTTTTTGAGAAAGATGAAATGTTTTGCGCGGTGGCTCTGATTCCTTCTGAATAGTGAGGATCAAGGCCGGTCATTTGTCCCTGTGTGGATGCCGTTTATCCCAATACCCTTGCAGATTGTTCTGTGAGGGTATATATTTTTGTAGAAAATGGAGGTTGTCATGATTTTACTTGATGATGTGTCGAAGGTGTTTCGGCGAAAAAAACAAGCTTCAGTTCAAGCGCTCCGGCATATTTCCCTTCATGTGCCGAAAGGGATGACAGTCGGACTTGTCGGGCCGACCGGAGCGGGGAAGACAACGCTTCTTACGCTCATTGGCGGGGCGTTAAGGCCGGATGCCGGCAGGGTAAGGGTAGATGGGTTTGACCCGGTCCGTGACCGGAGGCGGCTGGCAGGTCAGGTCAGCATTTTACTGGCTGACCAGTCGAATACAAATGTCGAGCATTCGCTGCGGGAAGCGCTGTCCCTTTTGGGAGCGGCATACCGCATGGGGTCGTGTGAACTGAAAAAGAGGAGCAGCGAATTGATCGAACTGTTTTCTCTGGAAACATTTTGTGATAAGCCATTGAAACATGTATCGCTGGGGTTTCGGCGGCGGGCAGAGACGGTACTTGCTTTTCTCGCCCCGGCGGAGCTGATCCTTCTGGATGAACCGTGTATCGGGATGGATGCAGGGGCTAAAGAAATATTTAGGAACGCGGTAGAGGCAGAACGAAACAGAGGTCGCACGATCATGATTTCCACCCACCATATGGAGGAGATTGAAACAATTGCCGAGCGGATCATTGTGCTCGATCAGGGACAGCTTTTATATTATGGCAGCAAAATGGAACTTCTGCGCCGAATGGCACCTGTCAACCGGTTGGAAATGACATTTACAGACCGTGTTCCGGATTTACAGGATCTTCCGTTTGTCCGATATGAGCAGGAGGGGCGGACGATGTGCCTGGATTACAACAGGAATCATATTACGGCGGCGGAACTGCTGCGCGGCATTCAGGAAACGGGCCGTATTGAAAAGATCAATATGCGGCGACCGTCTCTGGAGGATGTGATCTGTGAGCTGCAGACGCATCATTGATGGTTGTATGAGAGAAAAGGGAAACGTAGAATGGAGGATTTTTATGAGTTTCATTGAGGCAGAGCATGTGAATAAAACTTTTCGTGTGAATAAGAGGAGTAAGGGTCTGGCGGGTTTGGCGGCCAACCTTGTCCGTCCCCGGTATGAATACCGCAAGGCGGTAGACGACTTGGAATTTTCCATCGAAAAAGGGGATATGACAGGATTTATCGGGCCGAACGGGGCGGGAAAGTCTACGATGATAAAAATGCTCTCCGGGATTTTACATCCAGACAGCGGGCGCATCTGCGTAGATGGATTTATCCCGTTTAAGCAGAGGAAGGCGTATGTGGGAAAAATCGGGGTCGTGTTTGGACAGAAATCCCAGCTCCAGTGGGATCTGCCGCCGATCGACACGTTTGAGCTTTTGAAATACATTTACCGCATTCCCCAGCGCGAATATAAAGAGAGGCTTGACCGGTATACGCAGATGCTCGATATGGGAAGTTTTCTGGAACAGCCCGTGAGGCAGCTCTCTCTCGGGCAGCGGATGCGGGCGGATATTGTTGCGGGGCTTCTGCATGCGCCTAAGATCGTATTTTTTGATGAACCGACGATCGGGGTGGATGTCGTTGGCAAGGAGACGATCCGCTCGTTTATCCGGGAATTGAATGAGAGGGAGGAGATCACGATGATCTTTACAACCCATGATATGCAGGATATCGAAAAAACCTGTAAGTCACTGATCATCATAGATGAAGGAAGAAAAATTTATGACGGCAGCCTTTCTGGTATCCGGGAGAAATTCGCGACAATGCGTCAGATCGATGTGGAGTTTGAGAGGGTGATGGATGTGGAGCCGGTCCCGCATGTGAAGATTGAAAGAACGGATGAGCTCGATGGACGAAAATACCGGTTTTCTTTTGAGAGCCATGAGGTGCAGATCAATGACCTGATGTCATTCCTTCTGAATCGCTATCCGGTGGCGGACCTGCAGATCACTGAGCCGGAAGTTGAGAGCATCATCCGGCGGATCTACCAGGGCGAGCAGATCAGAAACGCGGAGCGGCCGGGAGAGGATGAGCAGCCTGGAGAGGGGGATTTTGCATGAGACGGTATCTGGCATATAGCAGACAAGCTTTTTTGGCGAACACGGCGTTTCGTTTCGACAATTTTATGGGAATCGTGGACACCTGCCTCAATGTGTTTATCTTTTGGTGTATTTACCGCGCGCTTTATGGCGGACGGGAAGAGATGGATGGAATCACGTTTGCTATGGTGACGACAAACTTCATCTTGTCGATTGGCCTGGATGCTGCCTTTCGTCTGGATGAGGGGTACCTGCCGTATCGCATCCATAATGGGAGCATCGGGACGGAGCTTTTGAAACCCATCAGTTTCCGTGGGATATTGCTGGCATCCGATCTGGGGAATATCGGTTTTCAGATGCTGTTTCGGTTTGCCCCTGCAGTCATGGTAGCGGTTATCGTGGTCGGAATGGAGAGGCCGTATTCCGTTTTGGCTTTTGCTGCGTTTTTGGTCAGTGTTTTTCTTGGTTTCCTGGTGTTATGGACTCTGAATTTCATTTTTCAGACGTTGTCTTTTTGGATCATTAATACATGGAGCCTGCGGACGATCAAAAATGTATTCGTAAATGTACTGTCCGGTTCCATGATTCCGCTGTGGTTTATGCCGGACTGGGTGCAGGGGATCATCCGGGTCACTCCGTTTTCATTGATTTATTTTGAGCCGGTGAAGATCTATCTGGGGCAGATGACGGGGGAAGATATTTGGCTGTCGTTTCTCCGGCAGATCTTCTGGATCGTTGTCCTCGCTCTGACCGGGGAGGTCATCTGGCGGCAGGGGATCCGGAAATTGGTTATTCAGGGAGGTTGATCCGAGTGGAGGAAAAGACGATGAAGCAATACAATGTTTGGCAGACGGCTGCCGAGTATACAAAGCTGACGATAAAGGCCTGGTTTCAGTATAAGATCGATGCGGTTCTGCGGTCGCTGGCAGTATTTCTGCGCGAGTCAACCGGAATCATAGTGATCTATTTCACACTGATCAAATTTGATTCCCTGAACGGTTGGAATGGCAGGGAAATATTTTTCCTGTACAGCCTGCTGTTTTTGACATATGGTATCCTCATTATTTTTTTTACCGGGCTGCGGGATTTTTCGGAACATATACATTCTGGTAAGTTCGACCGATTTCTCCTCCGGCCGAGGGGGCTTTTGTTCCAGGTGATCACAAGTGATTCCGACTGGTTTGCCGCCATTGGTCATGGAGGGCTTGGCATCGTGCTGTTTGTCATATCGGCACGGGAGGTAGGGGTGCAGTGGAATCTTTATACCGTATTGTATTATATCACTGCCGTGATTGGCGGGGTTATGATCCAGGGGGCCATTTTTCTCGTTCTCGCCTCACTGCAATTTTACCTTATACGTACGAATACGCTTAAATCGGTGTTTTATTGGAATTTAAGGAAGTTTGCGGGTTATCCGGTCAGTATTTTTCACAAGGCGATCCAGTATATGATGATCTATGTGGTGCCGTTTGCTTTTGTGAATTATTTTCCAGCGCAGTTTTTTCTGCGGAAGACGGATGTGCAGCAGTTTCCGGCGCTGTATATGTATATGACGCCGGTTGTCGGAATTGCCATGTATATGGGAGCGTATTTGTTTTGGCGGGTTAGCGTGAAGTATTATAAGAGTACGGGGAATTAGGGTGCGACCCGTGGTCGTGAGGAGCACAAAGGGACTGTCGGCGGTTTCAGAGGCGAAAGTTATTGTGTTGGCGGGCAATGGGAGTGAACGGCTTGAGCATCGGGATAGAGAGCGGGGATGATGCGGCGCTTGCCCTTGCGGAAAAGGTTATACGGCGGATGATATTTTGGAGCAGTGCCAGACTGTTTAGCGGGCTGAATCCGTATTTTATCTCCGTGGATGCGCTGACGTTATTTGCGGACACTAAATTGTACGAAATGGCACAAACGGGTTATTTTATTGCGGGGGGCGAAAAGGAGAAGCTGCGGGAGGATTTTTACGGATGGAAACCGGGGCGCAGATTAATGGAACATCCTATCTGCGGCCCGGTCCGTTATTTCATCTGTAGTGTATCCTTTTTTCTTATGAATAGATATACTTTGCCGTTGAAGGAAGCTTCCCCCTCTTCAACATTTTCTTATATTTTGCGGCTGCTTTTTGACCCAGTGTTACCTTGATCTTTTGGCTGGTTTTGTAAAAAGCCTGTTTTCCGATGCTTGTGATCCCGGTAGATTTTATGATCACGGTTTTCAGTTTTTTACAATTTGCAAATGCCTTTTTCCCGATCTTTTTCATATTTTTGCTTATAGTGACTTTTGTTATGTTTCGGCCGGAACAAGCGTTATTCGCGATGGAAGTTACCGAATACTTTTTGCCTGCCGCAGTAATCGTATTTGGTATCACAAGGGTTTTCTTTGACGAGGCCACTTTTTTTAACTGAACAGCCGTTTTGGATGTGACTTTATATGTCATACCTTTCTGTTCCACCGTAGAGCCGATTTTCAGAGTTTTTTTGTCCTTGCCGCCAGACACCTTTTGCGTGTCAGGAGTCGGCGCGGCCGATGACGATGTGTCGTTTGGCGAAACAGACGGCTCATCAGAAGGAGGTGAGGTTACGACCGGCAGGGCCGTGTCGCTGGTTAGGACATATACAGTCCCGGCTGTTGTCGGAAATGAAAGGGTATCACCAGATGTTTCCGCGTTTACATACCGCTTATTTGTCTCGTCATATACATTCAGGCTGCCGATTTTCTTATACTTTATTTTGCATGAGTTCCCGCTGTGGGACGTGATCCGGCATTCGTTCAGACTGCCATTTTCCCAGGCGAGATCCAGTTCAAAATTCCCTCTTGCCTTGACGCCGCTGATGGAACCAGTATCCCAGTCGGGAGGAAGGGCAGCTAGTGGTTCGATCGCATCGCCCTGACTTTGCAGGAGCATTTCCGTGATGCCGGATACGGCGCCGAAATTACCATCGATCTGATAGGGCGGATGAGTGTCAAACAAATTTTTCAGGGTGGAGCCGGTGAGCTGTTCGCTCAAAAGTTTTTTGGCCCGGTCGCCATCCCGCATCCTCGCCCACATATTGATTTTCCATGCCTTGCTCCAGCCGGTACCGCCGTCACCTCGCTTTTCCAGTGTAACCCGGATCGCCTCAAGCATTTCATCGTCCCAGTCAGACCGTCCGGCTGAGACATATGTGCCGGGGTGGAGGATCGAGACATGGTTCTGATGCCGGTGTTTATCTGAGTTCGTAACTTCAAGGGTAGTTTCATCTTTCCACTCCGCCAGCTGCCCGCCCAGGCGGTCTGCTTTCGGCATATACAATTTCTTCTGTGTTTCGGTGATTTCCCTGATCTCAGGATCATTATCTTTCCCGAGAACCTCACTGGCAAGTTTTACTTCTTCAAACAATTCCCAGATGATGGCCTGGTCGCTCGTGCATCCAAGGGAAAAAACGCCGTGTTCCGGTGAGTAGGACGGATTTGCGACCAGTGTCCCGTCGCGCTCATCTTTCCACAAATTATCGACCCAGAACAGCGCCGCCTGCAGCATCGTATCGAAATTTTCCGTTAAGAAGTCTTTGTCGCTGTTAAACTGGTATTTGTCCCAGATGTCCTGGCACATCCAAGCGGCAGCCGCTGGAAAATAGAAAGCCGTCGTGTAATTGCTGGGACTGGTATTTCCCCATATATTGTTTTCGTGGTGGATCACCCAGCCGCGCACATCGGATCCGTCCTGCTGGCAGTAATATTTTTTTGCCGTTACTTTCCCTTTTTCCACCAGACTGTTTATGTAATGGATCACTGCTGTGTGGCACTCGGTCAGATTTGTCTGTTCCGCAAGCCAGTAATTCATCTGCAGGTTAATGTTGGTGTGGAAATCGGAATCCCATGACGGCGAGAGTCCCTGCGCCCAGATTCCCTGCAGGTTGGCGGGGAGCACGCTGTTCTCCCGGGAACTGGATATCAGGAGATATCTCCCGTACTGGTAAAACAGCATTTCCAGATAGCGGTCTTCCTCGGTGGTGTTCTCTTTCCCATACGCGGCAAGCAGATCATCGGTCATTTTATCCGGCATCTGGGGAACGTTTAAATTCAGTGTTACGCGGTCAAATAAATTTTTATAATCGTTGATGTGTTCCTCCCGTATCGAGTCATACCCCTTTTCGACGGCCGCCGATATCGTTTGTTCGACATCGTCAAGTGGTTCACCTGGCTTAAAATAATCGTAGGTCGTGCCGGAGGCATCCACCTGATAATTCGTAGCGGCACCCATGATGACAGTGACGGAATCCGCCCCTTCGACGGACAGAGCAGTATCGGACGATTTTTGCACGGTTCCGCCTTCCGTGAGGATTTTGATCTGCTGGGCGAACTTTAGTCCATTGTCTTTTTGGTCAGAGGGTTGTCCTGTCATGGTGACAGTCGCCTGTTCTTCATTGACAAAAATCTCTTTTTTGCGCTGCTCGGATTCCAGAGAAAAATCTTTTGTAATGGCGCCCGGCTGATCTGCCGTAAGTTTTATCACAAGTACGTTTGATGGGTTGCTGACAAAATACTCCCTGTCGAATGTGATGCCGTTTGATACGTAGTGTACCGAGCCAATACTGTTGTCAAGATCTGTTTTGCGCAAGTAATCGCTGTATTCAGTGTCAGAAGCTGAAGTCCGGTCAGTGATCCGGATATTGCCGAGTGTTTGATAGGATCCAAAATTGTTCTTTTCGCCTTTTAACATGTTCAGGTTTTTGGAAAATGAGGAATCGCTCAGCAGATCGGTATAATTTTGAGTGACCAGTTTTCCATTGTCGTCAAAGTGAGCGGCTTTTTTTTCGGAAAATTCATTTACCATGTCCTGTATGGATTTCCGAACGTTTTGGAGGGCGGTATGCACCTCTTCTTTCGAATGGGAGTTGTCGCCGCCGGCATAGGAAGCATTGGCGCCCGGGCCGCCGGACCAGAGGGTTTCTTCATTTACCTGAATCTTTTCATTACCCACGTCGCCAAATACCATGGCGCCGATTCTTCCGTTGCCGATCGGCAGCGCCTGGGATTCCCAGTCTTTGGCTGGTTCATCGTATTGGAGCTGCAGCGGTGGTGTCTGCCGGCTTTTCGCATAAGATATGTTCAATGGACGGCCTCCTTTCGTGTTTCCCGAAAACGGGATGCTCGATAGTGCCAGCGCGCCGAAAAGAAAACAGCTTACCATTCGTCTGCCATATCGCATGAATTTTTTGTTTTCTTTGACTTTCATAAGCATTCTCTCCTTACCTTCCGATGGTTATGTGACCATTTTTTTAATTTGTCCTTAACGTTTATTATACATGCAGATGTTTCATTTTTGAAGAGGATAATGGGACATGTTCTGTTTCATTTTGGCGCATAAACGCAAGGTTAACTGTTTCTTGACAGAGGGAGCAGATGAGGGTCAATGACATTTGCTAATGGCAGTTTATGGGTATATGGATTCACTGATCAAAGAGGTATGGGTAGTTATGCTGTAGCTGTGAATGTATTCATGGTGATGAATTTTGTCTGCAAGGATAACAGTAATAAGTTAAGTAATTTCTGCGAGAATAAAATCCGCATGAAACGTTTTGTATTTGTTATCCCATTCCTCGGTTCCACGAAGAATACCGGGATATGCACGAAGATCTTTTTCAGGATAAATATGAACCATTCTGCCGCAGGTTGATGTTGTACAAGGGGATCCACACGTGCACTCACGATGGGTTTTTCAAGTGGTTTTTTAGCAAAAAAATATGCCATATTTATGCGGCTTATGGCGTTTCGCAAACGCCTATGTTCTAGTCGTTAGAAGGGGTTGTAAAAACCCCTTCTAACGGTTTTTGGCTGGCTGCCCCCGTCACCTGACGACATCCCCGATCAGTTTCACCGGCTCCGTTTCCCTGTCCGAAAACCCGTAGCAGCCATCCAGCAGCCCTGCCGCCGCTTCTGCCAGTTCTTTTTTCGACGTATGCAGTGTCGCCAATACATCTCCCCTCTGTACAAGATCATTGATCTTATGCCGGAGAACGATGCCGGCGCTAAAATCAATCGGATCATCCTTCCGGCTCCTGCCCGCCCCAAGTAACCCGGCGGCCACGCCGAATCCCTCGGTATCCATCGAAGTAATATACCCATCTTCCTTTGCCCGGTACTCGATTGTGACTGGCGCGGCGGGCAGCTTTTCCGGGTGTTCCATATAAGATGTGTCGCCGCCCTGTTGCTCCACCATGGAAAGAAACACTTCCCACGCCCTGCCGCTCTTGATCGCGCCCTTTGCTTCCGTTTCCGCCTGTTTAAAGGGGATCTCTTTCCCGAGTGAGATCATATGTGCCGCCAGCGTATCGCAGACACGCATCAGATCGTCCGGGCCGTTTCCGTGCAGGGCGTCGATCGCTTCTTTTACTTCCAGATTATTTCCGATCGCGAAACCGAGAGGTTCATCCATCGAAGTCAGCTGTGCGACAGTCTGTTTCCCGGCATTCGTTCCGATCGCTACCATTTTCCGTGCCAGAGCTAGTGACTGTTCATAATCCTTTATAAAAGCGCCGTTTCCAGTTGTCACGTCCAGCAGGATCTTATCGCTCCCGGCCGCCAGTTTTTTGCTCATGATCGAGGCGGCGATCAGGGGAATACTTTCGACGGTGGCAGTCACATCGCGCAGCGCGTAGATCCGTTTGTCCGCGGGTGCAAGATCGTCGGTCTGTCCGTTCACGCATATGCCGGCGTTGTGTACCGCCTGGAAAAATTCTGCCGCTGACAGATCGGTGCGCAAGCCTGGGATGGATTCGAGTTTGTCGATCGTCCCGCCCGTAAATCCGAGGCCGCGGCCGCTCATCTTCGCGACAGGTATCCCGCATGCCGCGGCAACAGGGCCGATGATCAGTGTCGTTTTATCACCGACGCCGCCTGTGCTGTGTTTGTCAACCTTGATGCCCCTGATCGGAGATAAGTCGCTGACAGAACCGGAATCCCGCATCGCCAGTGTCAGCGCCGTGAGTTCACGGTCGTTCATCCCGGTAAAACAGATAGCCATAAGCATGGCCGACATTTGGTAATCGGGGATGCTGCCATTGCAATACCCCTCGACCATATATGAGATCTCGCTGCCGGAAAGCTCCCTGCCAAGTTTTTTCTTATGGATCAAATCCACGAACCGTTCCATAAAATCCCCCATTTCTTAGCCATAATAGGCATCTGCTTTGTTGTCTTGAATTAAGTATAGCATAAAACCGGAAAATATGGTAGAATACTCTTAAAATACATAACGAAAGTAGGAGGATTTTATGTCAACAGATTCAGTGATCGTGCTGTCTGCGTTTATCGCATACCTGATGTTAATGGTTGTGATCGGTATATTGTCGATGAAGAAAACGAACAGTACGGAAGATTATTTCTTAGGTGGACGTGGTTTGAATGGATGGGTGGCTGCCCTGTCAGCGCAGGCATCCGATATGAGTGGGTGGCTTTTGATGGGACTGCCGGGTTCTATTTACGCATTGGGGACCGGACAGGCGTGGATTGCCATTGGCCTGTTTCTCGGGACGGTAGCAAACTGGCTCCTGATCTCGAAACGGCTCAGGCGGTATACGATCGTAGCAAAAAATTCCCTAACGCTTCCAGAATTTTTGGAAAACCGTTATCATGATAAAAAACGGATTCTCCTGTTCATATCATCTATTGTGATCGTCATTTTTTTCCTCGTGTACACGGCTTCGGCACTCGCCTCGGGCGGGAAGCTGTTTCACACGGTATTTGGTGTAGATTATCATCTGGCGCTCGGGATCGGAGCGGCGGTGATCCTCGTTTACACGTTTTTGGGCGGGTTTCTCGCCGTGTGTACGACGGATTTTATCCAGGGAATGCTCATGCTGGTCGGGCTCCTGGTCGTGCCGCTGGTAGCATATGGAACGATCAGCGGGGATTTTGTGGAACGCCTTACAGCTACCGGTGTCAATTACAGCGATTATATGAGCCTTTTCTCAAATGGCGGAAAACCGTATTCGTTTGTTGATATTTTATCACAGCTTGCCTGGGGACTTGGATATTGCGGAATGCCCCATATCCTGGTAAGGTTTATGGCGGTAAAAAATGAGAAGGAACTGAAAAAATCTAGTGTTATCGCGATTGTATGGGTTTTCCTTTCACTTGTGATGGCGTGCGTCATCGGTGTGGTCGGGCGTGCGTTCCTGGCGCCGGTTTTGGAAGCGGGTGATGCGGAGAGCGTATTTATCAAACTGATCAATACGGTATTTAATGAAAACCTCGCGCTGCCGTTTGTCGGGGGACTGTTTCTCTGCGGTATACTGGCCGCGATCATGTCCACCGCGGATTCCCAGCTCTTGGTCTGTGCTTCTTCTGTCTCCAAAGACATTTATAAAAATGTACTGAAACCAAAATCATCGGATCAGACAGTTTTGAAAGTAAGCCGGATCACTGTGATCGTCGTGGCGGTACTGGCGTTCTTTATTGCATGGGATCCGGACAGCAGTATCATGGGGCTCGTATCGGACGCGTGGGCCGGCCTCGGTTCCGCATTCGGGCCGATCGTCGTCTGCTCACTGTTTTGGAAGAGGACGAATTTTGCCGGTGCGGTTGCCGGTATCGTATCCGGTGGATTAACAGTCATCATATGGGATTACCTGCCGCTCGTAAATGGTCAGACGATCTATGCGGCGACGGGCATTTATTCGCTTCTTGTCGGCTTTATCATCAGCCTGCTGTGTATTGTCATATTCAGTCTGGCAACGAAAGCGCCGTCACAGGAAATTTTAGACGAATTTGAAAAGAGCCTTTTATACAAAAATAATGAAAATTAGAGAAAAAATATGTGCAAATTGCCAGTTGCATTTGTGAACATGGGTGCTATTATAAAGTACGGATAAAAAGTAAATATCGTTTTACATAAAGGAAAAGGGGAGACGGTATTCAGTATAGGAGGATTGATAGCAATGACGATTGCACAGATTTTGGCGTTGGTGATTTTTGTTGTTATGTTTATTATGATCGTGATGGAGCATTTTGAACGGCAGAATATCACGATCGGCTGCGGTATCTTGACGCTGCTTCTTGTGTTCGGTTTTGGAATGCGCAGCATAGATGCAGTCATTGATACCCTGAATCTGCAAAGTATTTTTACGGTAGATTTCTGGTATGTGGCAAAGGAGTCCGGGGAGTCATCCAGCGGGATCAACTGGTCAACGATCATATTTATCGCGGGTATGATGATCATGGTCGAGGGTATGGCAAAAGCGGGATTTTTCCAGTGGCTCTGTATGAGGCTGGCGAAGCTTGTGCATTATAAGCCGATACCGCTTTTTATCGCGTTTATGCTTATGTCGTCTGTTCTGGCTATGTTTATCGACAGTATTACGGTTATTTTGTTTTTGGCGGCCGTTACGGTGGAGTTGGCGAAACTGTTAAAGATCGACCCGGTCCCGATGATCCTGTCAGAAATTTTCTGTGCGAATCTGGGCGGCTCGGCGACGATGTGCGGGGATCCGCCGAATATCATCATCGGTACATCGCTCGGGTATTCCTTTTGGGATTTCCTCAGTAATACGGGTGTGATCGCCGGTATCAGCCTGATTATTGTCATTATTTACTTCTATCTCGCATATCGTAAAGAGTTGATGCGTGAGGGAAATGAGAAAGTGGATCCGTCGGTGCTTCCAGATCCGAAAGCTGCGATCACGAGCAAACGTGAATTTGCGACGAGCTGTGTCATTTTCGGATGCGCGGTCGTCATGCTTGTGACACATGCCCAGACAGGTCTGACGGTTGCGTTTATCGGTGCGGTGATCGCGGTCGTCACACTTATCACAGCGGGAAGTTTTGCGTTAGAGCTTTTGAAAAAGGTGGACTACAAGACGCTTCTTTTCTTCATTGGTTTATTTATGGTAGTAGGTGGATTGGAGCAGACGGGTGTATTGGAGATCATAGCAGGATTTATCGGAAAGATCAGCGGCGGAAATCTGATGCTGATGGTGGCGATCATAATCTGGCTCTCGGCGATTGCAAGCGCTTTTGTGGACAATATTCCGTTTGCGGCGACGATGATTCCTGTTGTCAGGAGTCTCGCGATGACACAGCCGGGCGTCGATCTGGATACGCTTTCCTGGGCGCTGTCGATGGGAACCGATATCGGTGGCAGCGCGACTCCGATCGGGGCGTCGGCGAATGTAGTTGGCACTTCAGTAGCACTGAAAAATGGGTATCCGATCAGCTGGGGCAAATACTGTAAGACAGCAGCACCGGCGACGATCATTGTGGTGACTGTTTCCATGCTGATCATTTTTGCGCGTTACTGTTAATGGTTTAAAATAAAAGGAGGGAATGCGGATGGAAAAACAGATCATTATTTCAATCAATCGCGAGTACGGAAGCGGCGGGCACGCGATAGCAGAACAGATTGCCAAAGATTTGAACCTCCCGATGTATGATCGGAATATGTTGGATGAAATTGCCGAGGAAAAAGGTTTGAAGGCAGAGCATTTCGAAGACTATGACGAGAAACCGAGAATCCCGCTTATTTCCAGAAAAGTGCGGGGGCATTCCAATTCGATGGAAGAGCATCTGGCGGAACTGCAGTTTGAATATTTGAAAAAGAAAGCAGACAGCGGGGAGTCGTTCGTCGTCGTTGGACGGTGTTCAGAAACGGTTTTGAAAGATCACGGGAATTTGATCTCGGTCTTCATTCTTGCTGACCGAAACGATAAAGTGACCCGGGTAAGTGAAAAATTTGACTTATCCATCGGTGATGCCGTATCAAAGATGAACCGGCACGACCGGTACAGGAAACACTATCATAACAGCTATTCCCCGTATCGGTGGGGCGATTCCAGAGGGTATGACCTCTGCATCAACAGCAGCCGGTTAGGACTTGATGGAACGGTAAAGATGATCGAGCACTATATCGAAAGCCGGAATAACTGAGAAATCAAAAAAAGAAACTCCGCAGGAGTTTCTTTTTTTGGTGTGTGCTTTTTTAGCTCCGGCCGACTTTTTGCAGCGCCTTCAATTTTGCCCGCTGGAAAAATCCAAGCTTTTCCTGTGGACTTAGCAGCATATTCCGGGAGCCCTTTACGTCCATGATGTAAATACCGCTTAAAACGACTTTCAATTCTTTCTTTACCGGAAGCAGGGGAAAGATCTTTTCATCACACATGAGGGACATGATCTTTGGCCCGATTTT